>JAEYNI010000092.1 GCA_023412635.1 Bacillota bacterium | reverse complement strand
AAATAGATAAATGGTTATCACTTTCGGACATATCTTCACAAATTTTAATATTTGACAACGGTGGTGATTTAATCACCGAAAATAAGCGTAAGCCCATTGATATTATTTTTTTAGATATTGTGATGCCACTTTTGAATGGTATTGATACCGCAAAGGAAATCAGAGAATTTGACGATAAGACAAAAATTATTTTTCTGACCTCTGCTGAAGAATTTGCCGTTGCCTCATATAAGGTGGAAGCAAGCGATTATCTCTTAAAGCCTGTGAATTATGATGAGCTTTCCAAAGCACTTTTTAAAGTGACTCAAGAACTGAAAAAGACTCAAAGCAGCATAGTAATACATACTACTGACGGGTTTAAAAAGGTGTATCTTAATGAAATTGAGTATGCAGAAGCTTCACATAAAGGAACAACCATTTCTTTAATATCTGGAATTACACTGAAATCTGTTGACCCCTTATATTTTTTTGAGCAGCAACTGAGTATTGAAGCAGGTTTTTTCAAATGCCACAGAAGTTATTTTGTAAATATATTGAACATAGATAATTATTCACAAGGTGAAGTTAAAACCAAAACAGGTAAAAGAGTACCGATAGCACGAACAGCACAAAAAGATTTTAGAGAGGTATATATTTCATTTTATTTTTAAATTTTCTTAGCTTAGCCTCATTATTTTTGAAATTTTGGTGGAAAAGAAGGGGGACGGTAATTTGAAATAAGCTATTATTTTAATACTTATTATATCAATGTACCCTTCAAACCAGCTGCACCGCCAGCCTGTATAGGCGGGCGGCGTATATGTATATTATCCGATCACATGATTCATGTAGGAAAAATATGGCTACTCATTGTCAGCAGCTATTTCTGAGGAGTCGAAATCAGCCAGAGGGTTTTTACTTACAGCTTCTCTTAGCTGCTGTTGATCCAGATGGGTATAGATTTCTGTGGTTGAAATACTCTGATGTCCCAAAAGCTCCTGAAGCGCCCTGATATCCACATTACCGTATTTATACATCAAGGTTGCAGCAGTATGTCTGAGTTTATGGGTAGAATACCTTTGTGGATCCAGACCTGCTTCTTTTATGTACTTCTTTACAATCTTCTGTACCGACTCTTTACTTATCCGCTGCTTATGGCCACTGATAAACAAGGCATTCCGGTCCTTAATGCCATTAACGGGTCTGACTTTCATATAAGAGTTTATAGCTTGGATACATGCGTTGTTTAATGGTATACTGCGTTCTTTGTCACCTTTTCCTATAACAGTCAAGGTATTATTCTTTATATTGTTTAAATTTATTCCCACAAGCTCAGATAGACGGATTCCACAATTAAGAAAAATAGTGAGTATGGCATAATCCCTTACTGAATTGGGGCCTTCAACCTTCGATACAGAGGTCAGAAGCTTTTTGCTTTCCTCTACGTTTAAATACCTGGGTAATCTTTTTAAGATTTTTGGTGACTCCAACTCACTGGTTGGATTAATGTCTATCAGTTTTGCCTTTGTAGCCAGGTAATTGTAGAAGGTTTTTAAGCTCGCTACCTTTCTTGCACGGGCATGAGAAGTATTGTCCCGGTTATTGCTTACAAAGGACATATATGAATATAAATCACTTAAGGTAACAGAACGCAAAAGCTGAGCGTCAACATCCATTATACTGATCTCATCAAATTCCATTTTTTTATCTGCGATATTTCTATGTAGTTTTAAAAACCGGAAAAAAACTCTCATATCATAGAAATAAACCTGTACGGTATTGATTGATTTTCCTTTTATTGTCTGTAAATAGTTTAAAAAATCTCTTAAAACATCAGGCATTTCATATTCTGTTAAACTCTTCATATGTATAACCTCGAAAAAATTAGTAATATTTCGTAATTTTGTAATACTTTTTAAGTTCTTGGCACGTATAATTTATATATACTTACTTAATTTTACTTTTTTGTAAATTTACTATTGCCTTATAATATATATATTGTTATTATGTTATACGTCATAGATAATTAATGACAAGAAAACTATAAATCAATTATAGCATCTATTTCCTTAAATATTAAGTAGGATACATTCATTCAATCTTCATAATAACTACACATTAATCTAATATAATTATTGTAGTTTGTAATCTGAACTAGAAAGGATCGTAAATGAAGGACTTGGACATAATTAAGTTAAAAATTAATAAATTGCGACAGGAGATAAATGATAAAATAGCTGAGGGTAAAGACCTTAACGGTAATGAAATACTGACTCTTAGTCAAAGATTGGACACTCTTATAAATCAGTGGTATAAAGTGGATGAAATACATTGATTTGTATTTAAACTTTTATCTCATTCATACTAAAATAATCCATCATTGCTTTTCAGCAACCTTCTTCTACATCAAGATTATTACTTTTTAAAGAATAGTTGCTAAAAAAATTATCACCAAACTTCTCGATAGGCTCAGGCCCCCTCATAATATGTCTTTCAACTTTTAAAACTCCGACAGGATCTGCCTTGACTCGCCAATCTACCATCATTATCTTACCCTCTAATATTTCTATACCAGTTATACCTTTTGAGTGAATGCAGCAGCCGGTGTTAAAATAGGGAAGCTCCTGTGGTTTAGGGAATTTTTGTCTGTGGGTATGGCCACAAATAAGTATTTTCCTGTGTTTTAAAATCCACTTCTTATAGGTTCTCTCTATTTTGTGTCTCTTAAAATGATTTCTGGCGGGACTAGAAGGATTCTGAAATCCTACAACATGCATAAATCTCCAAAAATATCTGAGGAAGAACATATTTATACCCCAAAGCTGGTCGTTCATCAGATCCCCCTGGTGCCCGTGAACAATGAAAATTTCCTGACCTGAGCTTTTATGTTTGAGAACCAAAGCCTCTATAGGGTTAAGTCCTACAAAAAGGTCATGCATATCCTGAGTGTAATCATCATAGAATTTATATAAATTATTTATAACGTACTCCTTATTCCTTAAATAAATATTATGATTTCCGTACATCATTATCAGCTTGTTGTGGTCATGAAATTTTTTCAAAACCGAAAATACATCACTATGAGCCAGCCTTATATGTTTAAATTCTGGATATTCCCATAGCTCATCTCCATCTCCAACCTCAACGTATGTATATCCATTTTCAAAGTAGTATTCTAAAGCCCTTAACATTATGTTCTGATTTCTGCTGAATTCATCTGATACACTATCATCACCTCTATGGCAATCGCTGAAGAATATGAATCTGGAGTTCTCGTCTATAAACTCGACTCTGGCGTTCTTATAAGCTCTCATAAGTTTTTTATCAGTGAACATAAGAAATCTCCAATCAATAAAGGCTTCTAGAATATATAGATAGTATAGTTCCTTAATGCTGGTTTTATAACGTGAAGGTTGAATAGAAATATTTTCTATTTTTTTATTCCATTAAAAGTGATATTATTTTATCGAAGTTCAATTTATTAATTCTATTTTATATAGAAAAAGAGGTGGAATTGTGTATTATAATATTTTAATCGGAGGTGCAGCAGGACAGGGTATTGAGACTCTAGCTGCAGTTTTTGAAAAAATCTTGCAAAGAAAAGGTTTTGAGGTTTTCACAATCAGAGATTACATGTCTAGGGTAAGGGGGGGCCATAATTTTATTCAGATACGCTTCGGTGATGAGAAATTATACTCACATTCAGAAGAGTTGGATGGCATTGTTGCAATGAACAGCGAAACGCTGGAAAATCACCTGAAGCGTTTAAAAGCTGATGGTTTTGCAATTTGTGACAATGATATCGCTAATTCAGATTTAAGAACCATAAAGCTTCCTCTAAAAAACATTGCCTCAAAGGTAGGAAATGCAAGAGCAAATGGAAGTGTAGCAATTGGAGCTGTTTTAGAATTGTTTGGAATTAATGACAATGATACTGCAGCCGTTCTTAAAACCTTTTTTAATGAAGAACTTGCAAATATGAACTATAATGCAGTTCTTGAGGGGAGAAAGCTTACAACAAAGAAGTATGATGTAAGTACATCCTTACAGGATAACAATATTCTTATTAATGGAAATGAAGCTGTGGCTCTTGGAGCAATTGCCGCGGGCTGCAAATTCTATTCTGCTTATCCCATGACACCTTCCACAAGTATTATGGATTATCTGGCTGCAAAAATGCTGGACGCAGAAATAGTGGTAGAGCAGGCTGAGGATGAGATCGCGGCAATAAATATGGCTATCGGAGCCTCATACGCCGGAGCAAGAGCCATGACCGGAACCTCCGGTGGAGGCTTTGCATTAAAGGTTGAGGCATTAGGACTTTCGGCAATGCAGGAAATACCTTTAGTAATAGCTGAGGTGCAACGTCCCGGTCCAACAACCGGACTGCCTACCAGAACAGAACAAAGTGACCTTAAATTTGTTATATCGGCTTCCCAAGGCGAATTTCCTCGAATGGTTATAGCTCTAAGAAACCCTGAGGATGCCTTTAATCAGACTGTCAGAGCTTTCAATATTGCAGATAAATATCAGATACCTGTTATTCTTCTGAGTGATCAGTTCCTGGCAGATTCAACAGTGACTGTTAAGCCCTT
>JAEYNI010000049.1 GCA_023412635.1 Bacillota bacterium | reverse complement strand
ATATCTGCGATTTTTAAATACTCCTGCTCACTGAGCTGGGAATTAATTCTTGAAACGGCCTCTTCATAGGTCATTTCACTTCTTTGCATTATTCGCCTGATACGTAATTCCTTATCTGCCGTAACTGTCCATACCTGATGGCATAAATCAAGAAATCCTGCCTTTATAGGTATCGGAGCATCAACAACAATAATTTTCGTATTATTAGTCAGCTGTTCTTTCACATTATCTTTTATTCTTTCGGCAACATACTTATGCAAGATGCCGTTTAATTTTTCAAGCTTTTCTCTGTTGTTAAAAACTATTTCGGCTAGCTTTTTACGCTGTAACTGTCCCCAATCATCAAGTATAGCCTTGCCAAAAACCTCTGTCAACTCCTCAAGAGCCCTCTCACCAGGCATTACAACCTGTCGGCTTATTAAATCAGCATCGATTACTGCCGCACCAATTTCCTTTAAAAAATTGCTTACAGTACTCTTTCCGCTGCCAATTCCCCCTGTTATGCCAAGGATAATAGAGCCATTACTTTGTTTCATACCAGCTTTCACCACTCTTTACATCAACCGTCATTGGCACCTTCAGCTTTACGGCGTTCTCCATACAATTCTTAAGCAGCGCGGTGACCTCTTCTAGCTCGGATTTTTCAGTTTCAACTATTAGTTCATCATGTACCTGAAGAATTAATCTGGATTTGAGCTTTCTTTTCTTAAGCTCATTATATACCTTGACCATTGAAATTTTTATTATATCAGCCGCACTTCCCTGAATTGGAGTATTCATAGCTATCCTTTCGCCAAAGGATCTTACATTGAAGTTACTTGATTTCAGTTCGGGAAGATATCTTCTTCTATTAAAGAGCGTGGTTACAAAGCCCAATTCCTTCCCTCTGGAAACTGTATCGCTCATATACTCCTTGACCTTTGAGTACTTTGCCAAATAATCGTCGATATATTTTTTTGCTTCCTTTCTTGTAACTCCAATATCCTTTGAAAGGCTGAAATCACCAATTCCATATACTATTCCGAAGTTTACAGCCTTGGCTCTTGATCTCATCAGTGAGGTTACATCCTCAGGCTCTATACCGAACACCTTGGATGCTGTTGTTGTATGAATGTCCTCGTTATTGTTAAACGCCGAAATCATATTACCATCATCGGTTATGTGGGCCAAAACCCTCAGCTCTATCTGTGAGTAGTCGGCATCCAACAATACAAAGTTTTCATCGGTAGGAATGAATACTTTTCTGATTTTTCTTCCCATTTCAAGCTTAATAGGGATATTCTGCAGATTCGGCTCGGTACTGCTTATTCTTCCTGTAGCCGTAACCGTCTGATTAAAGCTGGAATGAATTTTGCAGGTCTCAGGATCAAGTATTCCCAGTAATCCGTCGGCATATGTTGACTTTAGCTTTGTCAGCGATCTGTATTCCAGTATTCTTTCAACTATCTCGTGTTTTTGTGATAACTGTTCCAGCACCTCTGCATCAGTGGAATAACCGGTTTTTGTTTTCTTAATTGCAGGGAGGTTAAGCTTTTCAAATAATATTACTCCAAGTTGTTTAGGGGAATTTACATTAAAGTTCTCGCCTGCCAGCATATAAATTTCGTTTTCAAGTATGACTATTCTGGAATCCAACTCTCTGGAATATGCCTTCAACCCTTCAATATCGACTTTAAACCCCCATAATTCCATATCGGCCAGTACTTCAACCAACGGGAGTTCAATATTATAATATAACTCATGCTGCCCATTTCCTTCAATGATAGGATCATATTTTTCAACCAATTCATAAATGGCTGAAACACAAGCTGCACAGATTGTTGACGGATTCACATCCAAATCCTTCTGAAGCTTTCTGCCATGCTTGTCATAAAGTATTTCTGCAGGCACAATACTCTTTTTCAGACTGTCCTCAACCAATTCGGAGATTGTGTAGCTGTTTCTTGTAGGTTCAAGAATATACGCAGCAATCATCGTGTCAAATTCTATTCCCTTGATATCTATCCCCTGCGCCTTGCAATACTTAATAAATTTCTTCAAATCATGTCCGTACTTTTTTATATCAGCAGATTCAAGTATACTTCGAAGAACATTTATAGCAATATTTTCGGTAAAGTTGTCTTTAAATACCATAACCGCAGGCGCGTACTCTTCCTCACAGGCATAGATACACAGATCATCTAATTTGTTGGTTGCAGGGTCCATATGATAGTAAACAGCCATCTTCTTACTTGCAGCTATGGCTTTCAGGCAGGATTCCAGTTCCCCAACGGTATCAACATTTACATGTTCTATATCAAGGGCTTCGGTAGCCTCAACCATGGGGATATCACTAAGTCCGAATCTTTCAATAAAAGTTTTGAACTCAAGCTTTTTAAATATACTATAAAGCTTCTCTTTGTCGAAATCAGTTCTGACATATTCTTGAACATCTGATATACAAGGCATTTGTCTAATAATAGTCGCTAGCCTTTTGCTGAGAAAAGCCAGTTCTCTGTTTGCTTCCAACTTTTCGCGGACACCTTTTTTCTCCACCTTGTCAATGTTTTCGTATAACTCTTCAATGCTATGGAACTTTTTAATAAGATCAAGAGCCGTTTTTTCACCAACCCCGGGAACGCCCGGTATGTTATCGGAAGCATCTCCCATCAGGCCCTTTACATCAATAAGCATTTGAGGTGTGACACCGTACTTTTCAACAACTTTTTGATAATCATATTCATCAGTTTCGGTCTTATTGCCTCTTGTTACCGGCAGCTTTATTCTGGTGGTTTCTGAAGCCAATTGAAGTGAATCCCTGTCACCAGTCAAAAGAATTACCTCCATGCCTTTTTGTTCGGCACAAAGTGAAATAGACCCCAGTATATCATCAGCCTCAAAGCCTGGAGTCTCAACCCTCTTTATATTCATAGCATCCAGCACCTGTTTGATAATTGGTACCTGTACTGCCAATTCCTCCGGCATACCTTTTCTCTGAGCTTTGTATTTATCATATTCAAGGTGTCTGAAGGTAGGTTGCTTCATATCGAATGCAACACATAAATACTTCGGATTTTCTTCAGCCAGGAATTTAGTCAGAATATTAATAAAACCAAATACCGCATTTGTTTGAATGCCTTCCGAGGTAGAAAGCATGGTATTTTTACTTAATCCATAAAACGCTCTGTTTAAAATACTGTTACCATCAACAACCATTATCTTTTCCGAGTTCATTAATGTCCTCCGGCCTCACTTTTTTACGAAAAAAATCCTGATCGTAATCATTTCCTGTCTAGCAATGAGTGAATTGATCTGCCCTATCAAGCTTGATTTTTCCGTTTCAAGGGTGGTTATATCCTCCCCTATATTTATGGCCTCATTTATTTTATTTTCTAGTTCATTTAATTTATTCTCTAAACAATTATATTCTTCTGTTATATCTTTTTTTATTATATCAGTTTTCGCTTTTAATTCCAGCTTATATTTTAATTTGGCCTCACTCTGCAAAGTAACATAATCACCCAGGGAAATACTGTATTCCACATAGGCGGCATTATCCTTCAAATTTGCCGAAAACCCCTGCAGCATGCCTGACGACTGTTCGGAGGCTCCATACTCAGTCATCAGCTTTTTCAAGCTTTCCATTTCAGCTTCACCGGATTCTATAGCTAATGTCATCTCAACATAATTGGTGAAATATTGAACATTACTTGTATTATCATCAGGCATTGCAAAACCCATTATAATCTCCTCATCAGCCTTAGCCTTCGCATTTTCATTTTCCTTTTCCGGGCTATTGGATGAGTCGTCTGAATGAGTTGCTGCACCATATTTGACCGAGTCCTCAACTGGCTGACCCAAATAAGCTTTTACTTTAAGCTTTCTATTATCAGCTGCCTGCTCACTACCTTTTTCAACTTTAAATTCTGTTATGCCAGCTATAGTATTTTCCTTTGAATCGGCTGTCTTTTGACCGCCGCCGTCAGAAACTCCCGCAGTATTATCCGCACTGCTGCCAGATAACGTACTGTTTACATCCTCACTGCTATCGTTGGCGACTACAGCACTCTCACCGCTGCCAGTTCCGGCTCTTGCTTCTGGTGCAGCTTCTTGTATCACAGCACTTTCATTGACCGAGGAGGCCTTCTCCATACCCGAACCAAATTCGGGTATCAATCCGTAAGCCAAAAGAGATAATACAATAACCGCAGCCGTTGATATGGAGGCCATGAGTTTCCTGTTCAAGAAAAATGACTTGATTTTATTGTTTGGATTAGTTTTATTATTATCTTCCCGGCTGATTTCCACAAGCCTGGAATGGAGAGATGCAGAAAAGTCTTTGGGGAGAATAATATCCTCATCCTCTTTGCACAATTGTACAAAATAAGACTCCTCTTTGAGTTTCCGAGCGCATTGAGTACATTTTTTTAAGTGTTTTTCAAATTCTTCCTTTTCTTTCAATTCCAACTGCTCATCAATATACAATGATATATATAAATCGCTCTTATCACAGAAATTCAATGTAATCCCTCCTTTCAATATTATTTGACGTAATCGGTAAACAAATGTTCCTTATTGTTGCACAACAATTCCTTAAGTTCAGTCCTTGCTCTGCTTATCCGCGATTTAACAGTGCCTATGGGAAGCTCAAGAGACTCTGAAATTTCTTCATAACTCAGTCCCATAAAATCGCGCAATATTACTATTATTCTGTTTTTTTCACTCATTTTTGACAAAGCTTCTTTCAATGCAGCCTTTTGAGCATTTAGTTCGGCTATTTTTTCAGGACCGGGAGAGCTGGAAACAAGGCGGTCTTTCAATGTTATATCTTCATAGGTTTCCTGCTCTATTGAAACTGTATTCTTGTTTTTATTTTTTCTGATATAATCCAGGCATGTATTTGTTGCAATACGATAAATCCAGGTTGAAAATGTACAATTACCCTTAAAGTCCTTTATGTATTTGAATGCTTTGATAAAAGTCTCCTGTGCCTGCTCCCATGCGTCATCAGGATTACCAAGCATCCTGTAACAGATGTTGTAAACTTTAGTATAGCAGGTACTGGATAGCTCTTCAAATGCCTGAACATCACCTTGCCGCGCTTTATTCAGCAATCTATTTTCGATATCAAATCCCATTTTGATCCTACTTTCTTTCATAATAGGCCAAATATTTTAGCTTTTGTTATAACGCATGCCTACAGATTACCCAGGTGCGTTACAGCCTTCATTATATCATAGCCCTGATATGAGCCGCAAACTTATAACCTGATATATGTTAGTAAAAATGTATACCCTTTGTGAACTATTAACATTTTTTTCAACATTTTTTGATCTTTTTTTTAAAATATTTAATAAAGGGGAAATAATATATATATAGAATTAATATAATAAGAATCCTTATCGGGTTCTATATTGTTTGAATAACCATCTACTATTAAAAGGAGTTATTATGATTAGTACTATTCTTGTAACTGACGATAATGTACTAGATAACGCAATTCTTAGAAATTACCTCTATAAAGAACGTGTAAACATTGTATCGGCTTTAAACGGAAAAGAAGCTTTGGATATGGTGGAAAGTCGGAATGTAGATATTATTATACTGGATTTAGTAATGCCTGTTATGGATGGCTATAGGTTTCTTGAGGAATTTTCGAAAACTCCTTTTTATAAAGAAATACCAATTATTGTCGCCTCAGGAATAGAAAATGATGAGTTTGAAAAAATATTTCAGTATGATATCTACGATTTTGTATTAAAGCCGCTTAATCAGATGAATAAGTATGTTTTATTAAACAAAGTACGAAAAGCGCTGCTATTCAGGAAAATGCTTATTGAACTAAAAAAGAAAAACGTGGATCTAAATACCATATTGTAACACAATCACCCGGAT
>JAEYNI010000047.1 GCA_023412635.1 Bacillota bacterium | reverse complement strand
GCGCGTTAAGTGCTAAAGGGACGGGAAGTTGCCTTTTAGACGAAAAACACAAGGTGTTTGCGGTGCAAATTTCGCATTCCGCTGCCACAAAAAGAGATACCTCTTTTATGTGGCTTTCCACAGTGTTTTACTGCACTGTGACCCCTAACGGGAAACACTTGAATGAGGCATTTTTTATTTGAGCATATTTATGCACAAATTACGTTTGTAAGCATTATGCTCATGTATTAAATGTACTCGCACAATAAAAGGAGGTAGTGTCCATGAAACACAACAAAATCAGAAACATTCTGTTGTTAGGGCTTTTTGTTGCCCTTGAAGTTATCTTGACAAGGTTTTTTTCTGTCGAAAATCAATTTGTGAGAATTACATTTGCGTTTATTCCAATAGCCCTTTCAGGTATTCTATTCGGTCCTGTTATGGCTGGAATAGCAGCAGCTGCTGCTGATGTTCTAGGAATGCTTATTTTTCCAAAGGGTGCCTACTTCCCGGGCTTCACTTTAACTGCATTCTTATCGGGTTTTCTATACGGAGTATTCCTTTATAAAAAGGAAATAACTCTTTTAAGAACATTCTTTGCAGTATTAACCGTAATAGTAATATGCAGCCTGACACTTAATACAATTTGGTTGGTTATTCTGTACAATAAAGGAGCCATTGCCATTTTGACAGCCAGATTGATTAAGGACGCTATTTTTATTCCTATTCAAACTGCGACTATCTATTTTATTTGGAAATTTGTTGGTAATATACTCACCAAAACTTTTAATTTAGGCACTTTGGAATAATCATTTCTAATGCCCTTATTCATAAGACTTTTTATGAATTCATCCGTATTTAGTATATAATAATATTAATGGGAGTGAAAACAACATTGAATAAGAGAGTATTTTCGTTTATATCATTGTCCCTCGTGTTCATAATGTTCCTTGTTTCTGCGGGGTGCGGAGTTAGAATCAATGGAAAAGAGTATGAATTTTATAAATCAAGCCAAAGTGATAAAAAAAATAATATTTTCATTGGTATCGGTGAGGCTTCAACCCACAACCAGTCAATCACCCAGGACAAAATTGAGGGTGAAGAGTTTAAGGTATCTACAAGCGCGGGTAATGTAGAGATTACAAAATCTATTAACAGAGGAATAGAGCTGGATGCAGAACTAGTAGTAAGAGGTGCTTCCGCCGAAACCAAGAATACAATTCATGAAAATATGATTGTTGCACTGGAGCAAAAGGGAGATAATGTCGAAGTAGTGATTAAGACAAAAGACGGTAAGGATTTCTGGAAATGGCATAGGGAAAATTATAAAGCGTACCAGATAACTGTAAATTACGATATTAGTCTTCCCGAAAATTTTAAGGATTTAGACATAAGTACAGGTGCAGGAAATATTACAGTTGAAGGCGTAGCGGATAAGGTGGAGGCAAGTACCGGTGCAGGTAATATTGATTTTATTAATATGAAGGCTGAATTTTCAGCAAGTACCGGAGCTGGAAATATAACTATTGAGGATTCTTCTTCACTGGGAAAAAGTAAACTGAGTACCGGCGCGGGTAACATCTATTTTAACGGGTTAGTAAAAGAAATGGATGGATTCAAAGCTTCTACCGGAATGGGAAATGTTGATTTTCTTGTACCTGCCGACTCAAAGATGACTTTGGACGTAGATACCGGTGTTGGTAATCTTAGTGGCAGCTTTATAAAAACGAATAGTGACAACAAAACACACTTCAAAGGGGATGTTAACGGCGGGGGACCATCTGTCGAGTTAAGTACTGGAGTTGGAAATGTTACTGTTGATGAGGATTAACTCTATTTGGATATGATAAAGTATTAAAAAGGGGATGTAAGAATAATTAGGCTTACATCCCTTAATATTGCAACTAGTGAAGTTTAGTAAATTAAATTATAGCTTTTACTGATTCCCAAAGTATATCACAAAGCTCGCACTGCTTGTTATTTTCATCATACGGAAGTGAACCGGTGAAGCCTGCCTTACCCATTTCCAGTACATAATCTCCTATAGAGGCTGATAGGTAAAAATCTCCCTCACCATAATTTTTTCTCTCAAGTATATCTATCATCTGACCAATATCCAGAAGGGGAATACAATCCTGTTTCGAATATGATTCCGGGCGTTGAAATTCAAAGTTAAAATCTTCATCAAAGTTGAATTCTGCATCTTCAGCTGAATCGTCTTCAACTGTAGAAGAGTTGGCAGAATCTATTCCGTCAATTCTATCAGAGGAAATACTATCTGAATAAGCTTCTTCTTCCTTTACTTTAAAGCTGTCATCCGCCATGAATTTTAGATCATAAAGTAACATATCGTGATGTTTTAATAGTGTTATTCCGCCTACAACATATGTAATCTGTTCAAATCTTTCTTCAGCTGCATCCACGCATACGGTTGCAACAACAGTATCGTAAATATGTGGAATCCACAGGTCCCGGAGATTTTGCTTTTGTTCGAGGGTTAACTCCTCCAGATCTTTTCGAGTAATTCTTAATTTCATGAGGCTATCCTCCAAAAAATGTATTCATACGAGTGCCGGATAAAGTGATTTTGTGGCCCTCGAATTTCTATTTAATTATAATATAATTATCTTTTATTGTCATACATTTTCCTGTTTGAATTATTTAGAGGGAAAAGTTTAGTTTGTCTCAAATTGCTTGAAATTAGGTACATTTCCATATATAGTATAAACAAAAAGTTTAATAAATTAATTAATTTTATTACCATGTCGAGATGGTTACATGAGGTAAAAAATGGTGTATTTTGAAACAGAAAGGTTGGCCTTCCGTGACTGGAATGATCTAGATCTAAACGAATTTCGGGTTATGAATAAAGATCCGAGAGTTATGAGGTATTTTACTAAAATGCTCACTGATGAGGAAACAGATAAATTTTACGATGTAATCCAAAACGAATTCAAAAATTACGGGTACGGTCTTTATGCAGTTGAAACAAAAGGGGATAGCAGTTTTATAGGTTTTATCGGACTCCATTGGGCAAACTTCGATTCTTCATTTACCCCGTGCGTTGAAATAGGTTGGAGACTTAAGTATGATGCATGGGGGAATGGATATGCAACAGAAGGAGCAAGGGCATGTCTAAAATATGGCTTTGATACATTGGGATTAAAGAAAATATACAGTTTCACCTCCAGCATTAATTTGCAGTCAGAAAGTGTAATGAAGAAAATTGGTTTGGCAAAAATCATGGAATTTGAGCATCCGAACATAGTTGAGGGAAGTGAACTGAGGAAACATGTCCTCTATGGGGCTGAAAATGGAAAATAAAAATCTTATCTCAGAAGGACAAAGGTAGAAGCAACAAAGTTACTGAAAAGCCATTATATTCCGACATTTCAAACATTTCTTATTGTCATTATTATACTTATGATTATTTCCTCTTTTGGATTTGCTTCTACAACAGAGATTCAAACACTAGAGCGTACAAAGGAAATTGGTATTATGAAAGCTGTTGGAGCTAGTAAGAAACAAATTATTAAGTCCATCACATCAGAAAGTCTGTTCATTAGTTTTATCAGTTGGGGCATTGCAATAGTATTTTCTATACCTTTATCGGAATAGATTATTTTAGCAAGACTATGCTAGAAAAAAATATTACATAACATTGGCTGTAAGATACTTGACTTAGATATATTCCAGATATAGTATTAAATGTAATAATTCCAATAGTTCAATCTGTTGAAAATATGATTGGAGCGGTAGGTATGGAAAATGATTTAGTTGAGATGATTAAACGACAGACAAATGTTTTATTTTATAATATACAAATTACTTTTGATGAAGTGAGGGATATACTGATAATTCCAGAATTTTCAGATATGCCAATTGAGAAGCATGTATATCATATGTTACACTCTCTTGACCAATGGTTTATAAATCCATATATTTTTGAAGAACCGGATTTTCATATAGATGAATTAAATTCCTTATCTGTATACAGTGACAAAGTACTAACAAAAGAGGAACTACAGAACTATTTTTATTTGATTAAAAATAAAATCATTACTTTTCTTGATGACTTAAAAGATGGTGAATTAAAGGTTATACCAGAAAATTGTAACTTCTCAAGACTAGAGTTAATTTTAGGTCAATACAGACACTTATCATATCATATAGGATTAATTCACTGTTTCATTCGCTGCGAGTCAGGTAAATGGCCAACTTTTATGGGGTTATCGCAATCTATGGATTTAGATAATAGTAAAGTTAACATCCCATAAACAAGTAATAATTAAAATATGTACCGTACATTAAGTACAATTATATGGGTAGTTATGCTTATTTTGGACGCAACGGAAAAATAGAACTAAACCGCTACTGCGGTGGCAATTAAATTTTAAACTTTTGTGCCTAAAATAGCTGATGTGATTTTTTACATCAGTTTTTTGGTTTTCACTGTTTCTTTGAATTTTATCCTTTAAAATTG
>JAEYNI010000029.1 GCA_023412635.1 Bacillota bacterium | reverse complement strand
TATCCCTGACATATTCCGGCTCAACTACTTTTGCGGCACTTCCGAAGGACATTATATATCCGTATACCCAATCATTTTCGGGATATGAAACTGTGACCTCAAAGCTTCCGTCTTCATTCCTGATTATAGAGTTTTCATCAAATTCGTCATAGACACGATATGCCACCGATTGGTCCAGATGAAGCCTAAAATCAAGAGTTCTATAGTTCTCCTCCCTGCCGGACTGAAAGGCAGATTCTTCAGAGGTTCTCTTCTTAAATGAGACTTCAGAAATTTCAACAGCCTTCATTCTAGTCAGCTTAAAAATTCGAAAAGCCTGCTTAGTCAGACAATAGCCTTTTAAATACCAGGTTTTATCTTTAAACCAGAGTTGTATGGGTTCTGCTTTTCGCTTGGTATTTTGTCCATATGAACTGAAATAATCGAAGGTAATTACTCTACTTTCCAAAATTGCTGTTTTTATAAGATTGAATTTTTCCCTGTTGGTTTCGCCCCAGTGTGAAAAGTCCACATCAATCCAATTATAGTTATCCTTGTTAAACAGTAGTCCTAATTTTGCTATTACATTATCTACATCTGGATAATGAATTGCATTCAGACTTTGCAGGGCAGCAAGTATTTCATTTTGTTCCGAATCAGACAATATGGACTTATTCAGAACATAATTGTCAAGAATGCTGATCCCTCCACCCTTTCCCTTGCTCATATACACTGGTATTCCCGCTTCCGACAGCACATCAACATCTCTATAGATAGTCCTTATAGATACCTCGAAGCGTTCAGCCAACTCCTTTGCTGTAATTATTTTTTTGTCCAGCAAAATATACACTATTTCAAACAACCTGTTAATCTGCATAAGCCCTATTACCTCCACTTAAATTATATCATTAATAGCTGACACCGCCATGTCATATTTTCATTGTAATCACTAACGTATTTATTTTTCTTAAAGCTAATATTTATATATTATGTATTATTTAATTAAAATTCCAAATTGTGTTAAAGTCATAAGATGAAATTACCGAGAAAATACTATAGTAACATTGTTAAAAGATCACACTTTGATCATTACAGGAGGGCAGTATAGTGAAAGCACGCTTAAAAGTTTTTTGCTTTATATTAGTTATTTCAATTGCAA
This sequence comes from Bacillota bacterium, assembly GCA_023412635.1. Taxonomy (GTDB): domain Bacteria; phylum Bacillota; class Clostridia; order Acetivibrionales; family DSM-1351; genus Ruminiclostridium. The sequence goes on along the minus strand of JAEYNI010000029.1, from coordinate 8,613 downwards.
CCCAAATATTTGGAGTTGTTTCGGCAGAACAAGCAAGCTCCACAAATCAGCAGCTATTCCCCATTTGGAATCTTCAAAAGAATGGAACCAGACTATGTGGTTTTATTAATCAGAGTGGCAAGATTATTATCAAACCTAAATACATTGTGGTATATCCATTTTCAGATGGAGTTGCGTGGGTAAGTGATACACCAGCAAGTTCAGTGGGGAAAACTTCTCATAAGTGGCAGCTGATAGATACAACTGGAAAGGTATTGTTTGAAAATGCATATATTGATAAACCATCTCAATTTAAAGACGGTGTATGTCAGGTAGAAACTACTACAAAAGTAGGCAATACTTCAACCAAAAATAAGGTGTATATTAATAAAAAAGGTACTGTTTTATTTAAAAAATCTGCTGCTGATGACGTTGGTCCAATATCACAGGACTTGCTATTCTTTGCCAGTAGAGATCAATATGGTTTAACATATTCAAAATATGGTTTTATTGATATAAATGGAAATTCAGTTATTGAACAAAAATATGTTAAGGCCTCAAGCTTTTCTGAAGGACTTGCCGCTGTCTCAATCTATGATGAAAACAAAAAAATCAAATCAGGTTTTATTGATCAGAAAGGTAATGAGGTAATTAAATTCAAATATGATAGTGCTGGAGACTATATTAATGGATATGCTCCAATAGCTGTTATAAATGATTTTTTTTCGGTTTCAAATAATGGCATACTTAAAATAGAATATGATTTTACATATTTTAATGATAGTTTCCCCCTTAACTCAGCAATGTTTATTCGAAAAAACATTAATACAAATAAGCCTATATTTGCTGGCTCAGCTTTATATGGCTTTATAAATAAAAAAGGAGAAACAATTATTGAACCGCAGTATAATCAAGTTCAGTATTTCCAGGAAGGTTATTCTGCCGCATGTAAAAATGACAGTTGGGGATTTATTGATGCGAAAAATAATAAGCTAACTGACTTTGCTTTCTCAGATGCTCGTAGCTTTAAGCAGGGACTTGCTGCAGTATTAGTTGCAGATGATTTTGGAGTGAATAAATGGGGCTTTATTGATAAAAAGGGCGAAATAGCGATTTTACCCAAATTTGATGAGGTTGGTGACTTTAATAATGGCTTAGCTGCAGTAAAAATTAATGGTAAATGGGGCTTCATTAATTCAAAAGGTTCTTATGTAGTAAAGCCTACTTATAAAATGACAACTGATTTTAATAATGGCCTTGCGCTTGCAACTTATGACGTCAAAGCTAAACCTGTTGATCAGGGTTGGGCCGCTTACATTAATACATCTGGTAAAGTTGTTTGGAAATCCCAGATGTAGACAAAAAATGAGTATTCACAATTTGTGAATACTCAAATCTCTTAAATATCTTATATCTCTTAAATATCTTATATCTCTTAAATATTTATTCGGTAAAAATTATTTACCACTTACTGTTTCGTAGGGCCAATCGTTCAACCCTCCCAAGTCATATACATTTGCATATCCCATAAGAGTAAGTACTTCTACAGCTATTGCGCTTCGTCTTCCGCTTCTGCAATAAACATAAATAGTTGCATTTTTATCAGTAAGCTTAGCCGGTGCTTCTTTATCAATACCTTCAACAGGAATCAGAATACTGTTTGGAATGCGATTTTCATTGTATTCCTCTTCAGTACGTACATCCAGTAGAATGATATTTTCGCCTTTATCAAGGCGTGCTTTTGCCTCTTCGGGTTTTATCTCCATTCTGCTTAGCTCCTTCGTTGACCCGGTTTGTACCGATGCCGTATTTTTACTTTCCGGCAGGGACAAAACTTTCTCCTGTGTACCGCAAGCAGTACTTATAATGCCCAAAAGCAGTATAATAACAAGTAATATTTTTTTCATCTTAACCCAGTTTTTCTAAAAACTCAGAGCTTTTTTCAACGCAGCCTACACAGGAAAGCTTTTTAAGACCTTTTATACTGCTGCACTCCAATGCACCTGCATGCTCAAGAAAATGTTTCTCCAGCTCCTTCAGCTTGGAAGGATCTTGTTTACTGAGGATGGATTTAACAGCGTAATATGCTCCGCACAAGCCTTCCGGTGCTCTTCCTCCGCCATAGCTTCTAAATGCGTCTACCATATCTTCACCTATGTTAAAATCTTCCTTAAATGCACTGATTACAGCTTGTGCACAATTCAATCTCTGACATCCGCCCTGTCCGGTATAATTATTTTTTGCTTTGATTGCTGACATATATAATTCCTCCAATATATAAAATAATTCAATTGTTTTGATCTAAACTTATCTTATAACCCCGTTATATTCTACAATAACGGCCTGTTTAGAGCAACTATAAGGCTTCTTTAAGGGATTTTTTTGGACATTTGTAAACGCATCTATTACATTTTATACAATCAGGATGGTTGACAGTTCCAGCATTTTTGTAGCTTAATACATTTATACCCATAGGACATTCCTTTGAACAAAGGTTACAGTTGACACATTTTTCTTTACTAAAAGTAACTTTATCTGAAGTTTTTTTAGCCTTATCCCTTACGCCTGTTACCCAGGAAGCCATTGTTCCCATCGGACACATCATACACCATGTTCTATGGCTGTATGAAACGCCTAATATAAAAGTTATAAGTGTAGTTATGATAATCATTCGTACAAATACTCCACCAATTGCGGCAAGATTGCCCCAGGCCAGAACCAGCTGAATTGCAAAAGCACTCATTAGCAATACGAGGAATAAATTTCTGAACCATTTACTCTTAATCAATTTGGGAATAGCTTTGTTACGGCTTACTTTAGCTAAAATAATGTCATTGAAGCTTCCTCTGGGACAGAATCTGCCGCACCACATTCTTCCCCTCCAAATGGCAACTACTGAAGGAGCCACCATACAAACAAGTGTTAATAATCCAATTACAGGATATATCAACCCAATTATGCAAAAAGCTAAAAGAATAACCCAAATCCATCTGTGAACAAACTCCCTTAACGCCCTCATTCCCATCTCCCTTTACATTTTTTGACTTTGATATCTATTTATAGTGGTATTATAGTGCCTGCCAGTATATTTGTCAATCGCTATATTCAAATATTATAATATATTATATTCTAGATATCATTTTTTGTGATAATCTTTTTTAATGTTCTTTAAAATTCTTTTATAAAAAAAGATATGTTCAGGTGCTACTGACTAAAAAAATACTAGTTTGTCGCTGTTACACCAATGATAAATTCAATAAAACTTTGGACAAATTCTGTCTGGGAGTTATCGGTATAAATAAAATTGAATTCCCTCATTATTTTTACACCCTGTATGGAAACAATCTTCAGTGTTCCAGCCTCTACCTCAAGTCTGACAGCTTCTCTTGAAATAACAGTGTATCCCAGATTTGCTCGGACAAGAGATTTAATTGCACCTATACTGCCTACCTCCATATATGTTTTTACTTCCTGAAGGCTTATTCCCAGTTCAAGAAGCTTATTTTCAAAAATCATTCTTGTGCCTGAACCCTTTTCACGCATGATCAGTTTTCCGTTATTTATGATTTCGCTTATTTCTACCTCCGGATATGAGGCAAAGGTGCTTTGAGGTGATACAGCCAGCACAAGTTCATCGTCCTGTAATTTCTGATAATTGAATTTACTTTTATCAAAAGGCCCTTCAACAATTCCCAGGTCAAATTCACCCAATCCAAGTCTCTTAGTGATTTCTTCAAGATTATGAACATGCATTATTATATCGATGTTTTCATGCTGCTTTTTATGGTCACCCAATAATCTGGGAAGTATGAATTCACCAATTGTCAGCGTCGCACCAATATTATACTTCTTTATTAATGATGATTTGTTAAGCAATGTCCTCTCAAAGACCATCGAACTTGCTTCAAGGTCCTTTGCATATTTTAACAGTAGCTCTCCCTCTTCTGTTAGCGATAGCAGTCTTCCCTTTTTTTGAATGAGCTTAACCCTGTAATAATCCTCCAGCTGCTTTATGTGATGTGTTACCGCGGGCTGAGTCATATTCAGCTCTTCGGCAGTTTTGGTATAATTTTTTATTTTTGCGACATATATAAAAGTTACAAGCTTTGAATCAATCATATTCTCACCTATTCATAAATACTTATTTTAAGATTATCTATAAATTATTTTTATATTAACATAATAAATCATAATTTGTATTTATGGAATAACGGTTCTAAAATATATCTATCAAATAAACAAGGAGTTATATATGTACTGGTTAAGGAAAAACGTTGCAGGAATCACATTCTCATTATTAATCGCACTAGTCGCAAACTGGCTTGGAGTTCTATATCCTTTGATAGGCGGTCCTGTTTTTGGGATTGCATTGGGGATTATAGTAAACAATTTCTTTGGCAAGCCTAACTGTACAAAAGCAGGAATAAAATTTACCTCTAAGAAAATTCTTCAATATGCAATAATTCTTTTAGGCGCAGGTCTAAGTCTGACACAGGTAGTGAAGACAGGAATGGAATCATTTTTTGTTATGTTATCAACACTATCTCTGGCATTTATTTCAGCATATGTTTTGGGGAGATTACTGAAAGTGCCTAATAACCTGACCACACTTATTGGAGTAGGAACAGCAATCTGTGGAGGCTCGGCTATTGCTGCCATTTCGCCGATAATCGAGGCAGACGAAAAGGAAGTTGCCTATTCAATTTCTACAATTTTCTTTTTCAATGTTGTGGCAGTGCTGATTTTTCCACCGTTGGGGCATATACTGGGCTTTTCAGATAAAGCCTTTGGGTTATGGGCAGGTACTGCTGTTAATGATACTTCTTCAGTGGTAGCTGCCGGATATGCCTTCAGCAGCGCTGCGGGACAGTATGCAACTATTGTAAAGCTCACCCGTACAACTATGATTATTCCAATATCGTTATTCTTTGCTGCAATTACTCTGCTAAGAAAACGAAATGCCGAAAAAGCCGGAAATGCTATAAATTACAGCTTCAAAAAAATCTTCCCATGGTTCATCCTGGGTTTTCTGGTAGCTTCTATGTTAAATACGGTAAAAATAATCGACAGCTCAACAGCAGTATTACTATCTTCCTTAGGCAAATTTCTGATTGTTATGGCTTTATCGGCAGTTGGCCTCAGTACTGATTTCAGAGAAATGTTGAAGTCTGGGTTTAAGCCATTATTACTGGGGTTAATGGTCTGGGTCACAGTAACTGTATCAAGCATTGCCGTACAGTTTTTAACAGGTCAGATATAACGTATCTTTATAAGAAATTGTTTTTCTGAAATTATTTCAAGTAATATTAATTGGATAAGTTCACAAGCTATTAATAAAGTTTTAGTGAGTTAAAATATTTAGGAGCGAGGAAATTCGAGTAGTTGAAAGATTCTATAAGGGAGGTTCTTATGTATCAGTTTTTCTGGCTTGTCCCTCTTGGATTTATTGTTGGAACCTTTGGAACTCTTATTGGAGCAGGAGGAGGCTTTATACTGGTTCCTATCCTGCTTCTCATTTACCCTGAAAAGAGTCCTGAGACAATTACGGCTGTATCTCTGGCAGTAGTATTTTTTAATTCATTGTCAGGTACGGTTGCTTATGCCAGAATGAAAAAAATTGATTATAAATCTGGCTTGATTTTTGCCGTCGCCACATTGCCTGGATCTATTCTTGGTTCTCTGACTACATCATTGATACCCCGAGATACTTTTAATCTTCTATTTGGCATTTTCTTAATGCTCGGATCAATTTACCTGTTGATTCGGCCTCAGAATAAAAACGGAAGTGGAAAGACCTCCAAAGGGAAAATAACCCGATCAGTTACCGATATTGAAGGAGTTGTATATACCTTTTCCTATAATCCTCTGCTTGGAATCATCATCAGTGTTCTTGTCGGATATATTTCAAGCCTTCTGGGTATTGGAGGCGGCATTATTCATGTACCCGTAATGATACAACTACTCAACTTCCCTGTACATCTTGCAACCGCTACATCACAATTCGTTCTGGTAGCCATGTCCTTTTCAGGAAGTATAGTTCATGTGGCAACGGGTGTTTTGTCAAGCGGTATAATGCAAACTATCGGGTTGTCTATCGGAGTTTTGTTTGGGGCTCAAATGGGAGCAAGACTTTCAAAAAAACTTAAAGGAAGCTGGATTGTCAGGAGTCTTGCACTGGCTCTAGGAATTGTGGGAATTAGGATTCTGATTATGTCTTTTAGTTAAATTGTTTTTCACTTTTCACACAATAATCAAACATATTTGTACAATAAATATGTTTTTATTTTCTCTAAAATGTTGTTAAATTCTCTGCTTAAGCTTGGACCAAGCCCGAATCTGAAATCAATAATTTCAGGTTCTATACCGAGAATGGTCATATTAGTAATAGTATTTATATTATCATCAGTCTTAATTGCATGAGTGAAATTCAGACTATGAGGAGAAAGAAATAACTTTGTATATATGTCTTTTTTGTCCAATTTCATTTCTTCTATAGAGCCTGGCATTTTTCCCATCTCTGCTGCATCGATAATAAGAAGCTGATACATGTTATTCTCGCTGCTGAGGGTATGAATTAAATAGTTAATATCAGTTTCGGCAACATAAAGATCAACGCATCTGTTACATAATAAAAATTTTTCTTTTATCAGTTGTTCAACTATATATACACCTATTCCATCATCGCACATCAAACGATTACCGACACCAATTACTTTTAACCTTTCCACGACTCCTCCATTAATTAAAATATCTCAAACGAGTCTGACATGTAAATATATGTTAAAACCATATGAAAAAATCAACTGTTCTGTCAATACGGCTTAAGGAAGTATTGTAAATGTTTTTACCTCCCTTCCTGGAATGTATACATGTGTAGCGCAGGATACGCAGGGATCAAAGGATCTAATTATCCTTCCCAGTTCAACCGGATGTTTTATATCTTCTACAACTGTTCCTACAAGTGCTTGTTCAACCGTCCCATTATATGTATCGTCTTTTGTGGATAGGTTCCAGACCGTTGGTGTTATAATCTGATAACGATCTATGATTTTTTTCCCAATACCGATCCAATGTCCAAGAGCACCTCTCGTGGTGTCGGTCAGCCCCTGTCCCCTGGCGGTTTCAGGAATTTCATATTCTTCCTGAGTATTCACATCGGGTATTACATTATTCAATAAAATTTCCATTATTTCTGTTATTTTTTTGGCTTCCAGAACTCTGGCAATAGTCCTGTCCATCATGGATACTCCGTTTTTATATTCGCCGCTTAGACACATTCTGGCCAGTGGTCCTACTTCATACGGCTTTCCGGCATACCGCGCAGCCTTTATCCAACTGTAGGCCTTGTTCTTGTTAAAATTCTGATCCGCGCTCTCTTCATAAGGTTCCTCAGTGTCCCCCTTATACCACGAATATTTAAGACTTTCGCTTATTTTTGTAGTATCCATTTTTTTTACCACACCATCCGAATATATTGAAGGTGCTAAATAAAGTGTTCCTAGAGAATTGTAATCATTGAAGCAACCGTAGCTCAATAAATTTCCATAACCTACTCCTATTCGGAAATATTCATTATAGTATTTTGCAAGTGTTTCAACATCCGGTACCATTATGCTTATAATAAAATCTCTAATTTTAGTTAAAATTGATTTTATTTTAATAATTTTATCAGCAGTTGGCTGTGTGGTAATTCCATTAATATATATGCCGTGGTTATGGGGGGCTTTTCCTCCCAGGACAGCAAGCATTTCATGGGCTGATCTGCTTATCTCCAAGGATCGGAAATAATGATCCACAACTCTGTTGTTTACACTTTCGGGAAGCCGGAAATCATTGTGTTCTGTTTCATAAATAGGAAACTTACCAGGCATTTTTATAAAATCCGGCAGTGTATATTGATAAAAATGCCTTATATGGTTCTGTAAGAATTCACAACCGTGTACAATATCTCTGAGATATCTTCCCTGTTCAGGTGGAATTATTTTAAAAGCTGACTCCAGTGCAAGCGATGAGGCTGTCGAATGCGCTGCAGAGCATATGCCGCATATCCTTTGGGTAAAGTAGACTGCGTCCAAGGGACTCCTTCCCGACAGCATCTTCTCAAAGCCTCTGAACAGCTGACCGCTTGTTTTAGCCTCTACTACAATGTTATTTTTCAGCACTACATCTATTTCCATAAAACCGCTTATACGGGTTATCGGATTAATGATGATTCTGTCGGTCATTACTACTCTCCTCTCGTAGTATCGAAGCTTATAAAAGGCTCCATCTGATCCGGAAAACCAAATTGGGCACAACCGATACAGGGAGTATCGCATTCAATTGGCCAGTTAACATATTTGTTCCATTTACGTATTGGACAATCTATTCTGGTAACTGGGCCTCTGCACCCCAGCTTGAACATACAGCCCTTATCCCCCAGTTTATCCGCAAAAATACTCTTTTCGAAAAAAGCTCTTCTGGTACATCTGTCGTGGATGGTATTACTGTAAAACAAAAGTGGTCTACCTCTGCTGTCCAGTTCCGGTTCACCATACAGCAGCAAGTGGGCAAGTGTCCCTAAAAACCAGTCAGGATGGCAAGGGCAACCCGGAAGCTTTATAACATTTCTTTTCAGGAGCTTTTGTACACTTA
>JAEYNI010000008.1 GCA_023412635.1 Bacillota bacterium | reverse complement strand
CATATACAGCATGGAAAGATTCCTTTATTCACAACGCATTCGAAAACTCAGCTGCATCAGTTTCAGGTGCTGAGGCTGCATACGTTGCAATGAAGAAAAAAGGAAAAATAAAGGGTGAAACCAAGTTTATCGCTTTTGGTGGTGACGGTGGAACTTATGATATAGGTCTCCAATCTCTTTCAGGTGCAATGGAAAGAGGTCATGATATGGTTTATGTATGCTATGACAACGGAGCATACATGAACACCGGTATACAGAGATCATCAGCTACACCTAAGTATGCTGATACTACTACTTCACCTGCTGGTAAGGTTATTCCAGGTAAGTTGCAGTGGAGAAAAGATTTGACAGGTATTATGGCTAGCCACAACCTGCCCTATGTTTGTCAGACAGCAGCTATCGGAAACATGAAGGACCTTTATGAAAAGTCAGAAAAGGCTCTTTATACAAAGGGTGCAGCATTCATGAACGTATTGGCTCCATGCCCAAGAGGTTGGATCTACAATACTCCTGATTTGATGGAATTGAACAAGTTAGCTGTTGAAACTTGCTTCTGGCCATTGTATGAAATTATCGACGGTAAGTATATCGTTAACTACAAGCCAAAGAACAAGCTTCCAGTTGTTGATTTCTTAAAGAAACAGGGAAGATTCAAACACTTGTTTAAGGCTGGAAATGAGTATATGATTGAAGAAATCCAGAAGGAAGTTGACAAGAGATGGGAAGACCTCTTGAAGCTCGCTGGAGAAGAAGCATAAATCAATTAAAAAAGAAGAAGGGACTACTTCGCCCTTTGTCAAATAATAAAAAAATCCGTCTGGAATGTTACTCCAGACGGATTTTTTTGTCGAGGAAAGTTTTTTGGCCTTATTAAGTTTGTCCCTAATCAATATAAAGCACTAAGTATATTATTTTAATTCTACATATTGCCGAAGGTTCATATAATCTAATAGCGAAAGTTCTGCTAATAACAAGTTATAGTCAGTAATCACTAATTTGTCTCAAAAGTACACTTTATGGGAGTAACCGGATTAACTTGTAGCCGCTAAGTTCAGGTAGTATATGGAGGCCTATATGCATGAATTGGAAAGGGAACTGCAGGAAAATTATGATATTAAAATAAATAGTATCAGTAATTTTAGGGATATGTTTATTGCAAATACTGACAACGGTAAAAGACTGATTAAAATAACAAGTCTGAAACCTGATAGAATCAACTTTATTGCTGAAGTTAAGGAACATCTTTACCATAATGGCTTTTGCAATATAGACAGAACTATATTTACCAACTCAGGCAGTTCATGTATTACCTACAATGACCAAACAATATATATGAGCAGATATGTGGAGGGGCGCGAGTCAAATCTGGATAACAGAGAGGAAAGTATTAAGTGCGCGAGACTCCTGGCCAAAATGCATCGGGCCTCCCTTGGCTTTAGTAGCTCTGAAAACAGCAGTCCAAGAATTGAACTTGGCAGATTGCCGTCCACTTATAGAAAACGTCTGGATGAGATAAAGAAGCTGAAGAAGAATGCTGTAAAAGGCAAGATGAAGTTTGATAATCTAATGTGTAAGCACGTGGATTACTTTTATGAGCTTGGTGAAAGAGCGTTGAATCTTCTTGATACATCGGATTACTATGAGTTGGTTGAGGATACTGAAAAAAATAAAAATATCTCCCACCACGATTTTAATCATCATAATATATTCGTCCAGAATAATGAATTATATCTTATTAATTTTGAGTATTGCTGCTATGATCTGAAGGTTTATGATCTGGTCAACCTGCTTAGGCGTAAAATGCGGAAGTGCCAGTGGGACATTAATGAAGCGGCGTTGATAATTAATGAGTACAGTAAAATAGAAGCCCTGTCCGAAAGTGAACTGGATCTGATGAAGCTAATGCTCATGTTCCCTCAGAAGTTCTGGAGAGTTGTAAATAAATATTATAACAGCAGAAAGAGCTGGTCGGAGCAAAACTATATTAACAGACTTGAAGAGGTTATAGATGAAGTAAAGTACTTAAAGGAGTTTTTAGAAAAGTTCAGTGCAATGTAAAGGATTTTTGTAATAAACCCGTGTGGTATAGTATGAATTAGCAAAAATGGAAGCTTTCTGTGATAATATGAATCATGGAAAGCTTTTTTATTGACTTAAAATGTTTAATTAAGTGTATGGAAATTAATAAAAACTTTACTGAAAGAGTGTAATAGAATGATGAATTCTCCGTATTAACATATGAAATTACTTAGCTAGGTAAATTTGGGAAGGAGCAGACAAATGAAACAGGAGGTGTTGTATGACTCACTGGAAAAAGAACTATATGGAAAGATGTATATAGAAAAAGAGTTTGACTATATTTTTGAAGCTTACTATAAAAGAATTTACAACTATATTTACTATAGAATATATTGCCGGTTCACAACAGAGGATCTTACAAGCCAGGTTTTTGAAAAGGTAATTCGGAAAGCAGAGACATATTCTCAAAGAAAGTCACCTTTTGAAGTATGGTTATTTGCAATAGCCAGAAATGTGGTAAATGACTATTTCAGAGAGCATAAGAAGCATAAAATCCTTTCATTTGATGCATTACGTGAATTAGTCTCTACAAAAAAAGATCCTGAAGGAATTGTAATAAAGGGAGAGACTAATGACAGGCTCTTAAAGGCCCTGAATACCCTGAACCCAGGGGATAGAAATATCGTGGCACTTAAATTTGGTGCGGCCCTGAAAAACAAGGAAATTGCCGAACTGCTGAAACTAACAGAAAGCAATGTAGGAATAAAAGTTTACCGAATTTTGAAAAAGTTAAAGGTGGAAATTGAAAGAGAGGGTGCATTATGAACAGGGATAACATTAAGGATTACTTCTCAGCTGATATGGATAATTACTTTAAAGGGGCAAATATCCCGAACAAGATGGGATTGTATGAACCCTTAGAGTTGATAGAATTGGGAAAAAAACTATCAAGTCAGGATTTCAGCAGAGAAAGTGAAAGAGAAGAAGTTCTGAATAAAATTAAAAGCAGAATTAAGAAAAGTGAGGATTTTAACATGAATAGAACAAAAAGCTTAAAACGTATTACAATTACTGCGGCGACCGTTACGGTACTGTTAATAACCCTAATGCAAACAACCTTTGCTCAGGATTTTGTGGAGAAAATAATAAAATCGATTTCTCTGGGTAATATTAATGCTATACAGGTTAAACATCCTGATATTAAGGAGTATAAGGTTCCAGATGAACTAAAAGGGAAGATATTCGATAAAGACGGAAATCCTCTGGAAGTAATAACTGAAGAAACTAGAGGAGAATTATATACGGCTGAAGGTGAAAAAATTGTTGATTTTTCAGATGGTCAAGTGGTTACAGGAGCACAGAAAGAAAAAATGGCTCAAGAAGGGAAGCTAGTAGTCAAGGATTTTGAAAAATTAAATGATTATACCTGCTTTAAAGTAATACTGCCTGACTTTTTACCTAATGGCTATGAATTCGAAAAAGCTGAATTTTACAAGGATGAGACTGGAGCTGTTAATCAGACAAAATACATAGACTTATATTTTAAGAACCAGGCCAAGGGAAACTATATTTACATGCAGCAGAGATTTTCTGATGAAGAAACAGCATATGAAATTTCAACTGATGGTGATATAGAAAAGATTAAAATTAATAATTCAGATGCTGTAATTTTTGATGGCAGGCGTGGTAAATGTATTGATTGGGAATATAATGGAGTACTATACGGATTAAATGGAAGAGGAAATGTTGACCAAACTGACTTAATAAAAATGGCAGAGTCAATAAAGTAATTAACTTCTGCTTCACAATACCTAAAATTTCGTTTCAATTGCCTGCCCTCGTATAACTGTCGAAAGTTCGAGGGCAGGCAGTTATTTTGCATATACCAATTTAATTTAGTAATTGGTATATGCGCTGAATTTTATTTTGGCTGAGCATTAATAAATTCTTCTGCCAGTCTTATGGCGTCATCTTTAGTGATAAGTTCTACATTTGTAGTTCGGATTATGTGCAAGGAATAGGTTCTACCATTCTGAAGCCAGGAAAGTCTATTAAAGTCATCCTTAATAGTTGGCTCAAAAGTCATTGGATCTTCACCGGGGAGTGTAAAGGGGTACTCAGGGTATTTGACATTAATCCAATAGCCTTTTACGTCTCCGATTTTAACTTCTTCTATATTTGAATTGGGGCTATAGTCAGGAGTATCGGATATTGGCCACGAAGAAATTTGGAATGTTACTCCATATTTATGGTCAGCTTTTGTATATTTATATAAGCAGCTGACACCTCTAAAGGGTCGGTAAGGAGATAATTCGTTAAATTCATCCTGATTTTCGATTGCAGTCTCCATTCTCCTCATAAACACTGTTTTGTCATCATATGGGATCTCCTTCTCCAAACCGATCAGTAGGTGACGGTCTTGTAATTCAAAAGAATCATCAAGTAAATTCGGAAAAATTACAGGATAACCAATCAATTTCTCAATTTCCGCTTCAGTCTTATAAGTTACCTTAAATACACCCGGTTGGAACATTACATTGCTACTGGGTTTTTGAACTATTTCAATTCCGGTTTCTGTTTTCTCAGTAACAAAAAGCATTTTTACAGTATTAAATGCATCAAGAGCCATTGCCTTAACATCATTCGAGGAACCTACCAATATAGCAGCAACACAAATAAGGCTGCAAATTGTTATTACTGCCGCTTTACGCAGGTTAACCGCATAAAGCCCTATAGAAGGATATCTTTTTACTTTTGTTAGCCTAATATTGTTTTTAAGCCTAATATAACTATTTTCACAGTCAGCTTCATTTATATCTATACCGGTTTGTAAGGAACTTTTTATTAAATTATCCAGTTCACTCATTCAAATCGACCTCCTTAAAATTAATTATTAAATTACCAGCACTTTCTTCGTTCAAAAAAGCTAATTCCATCTTAAGTATTTTTCTTGCCTTATAAAGCCTTGATTTTACAGTACCTTCAAAACAACCCAATACCTTTGAAATTTCACTTACTGACAAATCATTGAAGTAAAACAGGATCAATACTGTTTTTAAAGGCAGTTTCAGATTATTAATCTTTTGCTGAATAACTAAATTACTGCATATGGAATCTGTTGTATCAGCAGATACTAAAGTACTACTGTAATCTCCGATACAACCGTTAATTTTCTGCTTTTTGACCATACGCCAGCTTAGTCTGACTATAACTCTATAAAACCAGGTGTTAAAGGCTTCAGGGTTCTTCAGGCTTTTTATGGATCTATAGCAAATTATAAACGCTTCCTGAACAATATCCTCGGCAATGGATTTACTGCCGCAAATATTGTAGGCAGTACCGTATGCTTTTCTATAAAACTGTTTAAAAAGCTCCTCAAAGCACTCCTCAAAGCACTCCTCAAAGCACTCCAGATCACCTGAAAGGCATTTGGTAACAGTTTCTGTAATACTAAAAACCTCAGCACGATGATCTATAGTCTCATCAATCTCCAAAAACTCAGCTCCTTTTAATTAAAAGTGGTGTGTTAACACAAATTTAAGTACATCATATGTTGTATATAGTAATAGAGTCTGAACTCAATAAAAGGGTTCATTTTTACATAAAAATTATACCATTATTGGGATTTCGAAGATATCGAGTGCGGTTATTACCATAAGACAGGTGGATCAAAAGGTACTAAGAGTAAAGACTGTAAGTATTCATCGGATCATAAAAGGTGGGCTTGGGACAGTAGGTTAGGTTTGTAACAAAACAAACCTGGAAAGAAAAACCAGGATAAAAAAGATCACACCCTCCACCGGTGTGATCTGTTTTATGTGAAATAAGCATCCACTAATTTAAATGCTCTATTTTGAATGATTTAATCTAAATACTCTAGTTTAAAACAATCCTGTTATTACCCCATTTTCATCTATGTCGATCTTCTCAGCAGCCGGGACTTTCGGAAGGCCGGGCATTGTCATAATATCTCCTGTAAGAGCGACGATAAAGCCGGCCCCGGCAGAAATTCTAACCTCACGTACAGTAACATCAAACCCGGTTGGTCTTCCAAGCAAGGCAGGATTATCAGATAAGGAATACTGAGTTTTTGCCATACAGACTGGCATTTTATCAAGCCCCATTTCTTCAATCTTGGCAATTGACTTCTCAGCAGCAGCGGTATAAATTACAGAATTCCCGCCATAGATTTTTGTTACTATTGCCTTAATCTTTTCTCTTATAGGAAGTGTTGCATCGTAAATAGGGGCGAAATTGGATTCTGTGGAATCAGTCAGCTCTACAAGTTTCTGAGCCAGCTCAATACCGCCTTCACCACCCTTAAGAAAAACATCCGAGAAGGCAACCTTTACTCCAAGTGCAGTACATCTATCGCGTACAAGCTGAATTTCAGCGTCGGTATCTGTATCGAAATGATTTATGGCAACCAAAACAGGCACACCAAACTGCTGCAGGTTTTCTATATGTTTCTCCACATTTGCAAAACCCATTGAAAGAGCAGAAATATTTTCTTCCTTTAAATTTTCTCTCTTGATTCCACCATTGTACTTAAGAGCCCTGATGGTAGCAACCAAAACTACTGCGGCGGGCTTAAAGCCTGCAAAGCGGCATTTGATATCAAAGAACTTCTCAGCACCGAGATCGGCACCGAAGCCTGCCTCGGTAATAACATAATCGGCCAGCTTCAAGGCATACTTTGTAGCAGTAACACTGTTGCAACCATGGGCGATGTTTGCAAAGGGTCCCCCGTGCATTATGGCTGGAGTGCCCTCAAGGGTCTGAACCAGATTTGGCTTTATGGCGTCCTTCAATAAAAGTGTCATAGCGCCATCAACTTTGAGGTCATGTGCAGTAACAGGCTGTCCCTCGTAAGTATAACCGATTATAATGCTGCCCAGGCGCTTTTTTAGGTCAGAGATGTCGGACGCCAGGCACAGTATAGCCATGATCTCGGAAGCCACAGTAATGTTAAAACCATCTTCCCTGGGAACACCGTTCATTTTCCCACCCAGACCCACAATGACATTTCTAAGTGCTCTGTCATTCATATCCATACAGCGCTTCCAGACTATTTGTCTGGGATCGATATTAAGAGCATTTCCCTGCTGAAGGTGATTGTCAATAGTGGCTGATAAAAGGTTGTTTGCAGTGGTAATAGCATGCATGTCACCTGTAAAGTGCAGATTGATATCCTCCATAGGTACTACCTGGGCATAGCCGCCTCCAGCTGCTCCTCCCTTTATACCCATTACCGGCCCCAGAGAAGGTTCTCTGAGTGCAATTACTGCATTCTTTCCTATCCTGGACATAGCTTGTCCCAGCCCCACGGTAGTAGTAGTCTTGCCTTCACCGGCAGGGGTAGGGTTTATAGCTGTAACCAGCACCAGTTTACCATCTTTGTTATTTTTAACCTTGTCCCATAGACCTTCGGAAAGCTTGGCTTTATAGTTACCGTAGTACTCGAGATCTTCCTCGGCTATTCCAAGTTTTTCGGCTATTTTCCTGATATGGAGCATTTTACAGTTTTGTGCTATTTGAATATCTGTAAGCAATGTGTTTCTCCTTTCTAACTGGA
>JAEYNI010000002.1 GCA_023412635.1 Bacillota bacterium | reverse complement strand
GTAATTATTATAGCTATAACCAAATTCACAATGGGTGCCTGGATTGTAGTAATTGTTATCCCCATAATGATATTTATGATGCTTAAGGTCAAAAAACATTATACCGCGCTGCATAAACAGCTGAAGGTATCTCCTGAGGAATTAAAGGAAGTAAGTATCCCTCGTGATGTATACAGAAACAGGGTCATAGTTCCCATAGCAAGCATCAACAAGGCAAGTATACGTGCATTAAGATATGCAAGAACAATTTCAGATAATGTGGTAGCCTTTAATGTTTCCATTGATGAAGAGCAGGGCAAAAAAGTTCGTGAAAAATTCAACATGGTCGATACAGATATACCGTTAATAGTAAAATATTCACCTTTCAGAAAGGTAGTTGAACCTCTTCTGATGTTCATTGAATCAGCTGAGTATGATTATCAAAAAGGGGATATCATTACTGTAATTCTACCGCAATTTGTTGTAAAAAGATGGTGGAATAATGTTCTCCACAATCATACCAGAGTAATACTTCAAAGGCAGCTGATCAAGCACAAGCATATAGTAATATGTACTATGCCGCTTCAGATGAAGGATGATGACATTGCTTTAAAGTCAAAAAAATAAATAATAAAAAAGACAGGGATGAATGGGGTATCGTATTCATCCCTGTTTTTTTATCTTTTTGTGTTATCTGTCTTTCAAATTAATAGCAGATTTTATTAATTCAATAAACTCTGAATCCTCTTTGCTTAACTTAAGATCGTTTATGTCACTCTTCAGAATCTCATAAACGTCCTCAAGACTGGTATTGCTGGCCCACGGACTTCCCTTCAGAATTTCTGCCGTCTGCGCAACCATTGTAATAAATCTGAATCGTGGGGTTGCATTGTAGAAACTGTCCCGGGTCAATGATGACTTAATATTTTTATTCATTTCTGTCACTTTATTGGTTTCAGGATTTTTATATCTGAGATTTACTTTGCCTAAATATTCATCAATACTATTTTCTAGTTTTACTTCATATAAAGCTGTAACAGCATGCCCTGCGCCAATTTCACCGGCATCGACACTGTTGTTTTTAAAATCCTTATCCTTCAGTAATCTGTTTTCATAACCGATTAGCCGGTAACTTTCAACACTGTTCCTGTCAAATTCTATTTGCACTTTTGCATCTTTTGCAATAACTTCCAGTGTTCCCGCCAGTTGATCAATAAAGATCTTTTTTGCTTCATCCAGAGAATCAATATATGCATAATTTCCATCACCCTTATTTGCAAGGGTTTCCAGAAAAATGTCATTAAAGTTATCCATTCCGAAGCCAAGTGTTGTTAATGTTATTCCCTTTGATTTGTAATCCTCAACCATCTTCAGTATATCTTCAGCTTTGGTGATACCCTGATTTGCGACACCGTCAGTGCAAAGAATTATTCGGTTATTACCGTCGTTTATAAACGCATTATATGCCATATCATAGCCCAGCATCAAACCTTCAGCGGCATTAGTTGAACCTTCTGGCTCCAATTTATCAATGGCCTTTAGTATACGTTGCTTTTTGTCACCCGATGTAGGTTCTAATAATTTTCTCCCATTGGTTCCATATACAACAATACCAATTTTATCGGCTTCACCCATTTGGTCAACTAAAATCTTAAGGCTCTTTTTTACAAGGGTCAACCTGTTATCCATATCCATGGAACCTGAAACATCTATGACAAAAGTTAATGCTGTTCTTCTTATATTTGAGGCTTCAACATTTTTACCCTGTATGCCAACCTCCAGAACATGATATCCCCTGTTAAAAGCAGAAGGTGCCATTTCAGTATAGATTGAAAATGTATCTCCGGCTGGTACCGGGTAATCACGCTTAAAGTAGTTAATAAACTCTTCAACCCTTATTGAATCCTTAGGTGGTAAAGATCCTGTATTAATATACTTTCTGGCTATTGTATAAGAGGCGGTATCCACATCCAAGGAAAATGTAGACATAGGCTGGTTCTTTGTATCCTTAAAGGGATTAATACCATAGTCTTTAAAGTATGTATCATTGTATTTTTTTCCCTCAGTTTGTGAACCTCCATCCGCTACAACTGAATTATTCTCTTCTTCTGTTTCACTACCCCTAATGTTACCTGAATTTTCGTCAATAGAGTAAACATCCTCCGAAGGATTGCCAAGCCCATCTAAATTTGCCTCCGCTGCTATACTAGCCCCTGCTGATGTTTTAGGGGCTGCACTATCCGATCTGGAATTACCGCAGCCACTTAAAAGATTTAGGCAAAGCAGCAGTATCAACCCCCAGACCACCCACAACTTTCTCTTTTCTCTAAAAATTTTTTTCATTTTTTAAGCCCCCTTTATCTATCTTTAATCCGATTTCTTATTATAGCTTCATTATAAACGGGGCTTATTTCGTTTATAATTCAAAGTTGTATCAAATATGTAACAATTACCACTACAAACAGAATATCCTAGTCTTGTGGTATTAAGGGCAGTATAAGCGTAACCTCTGTACCTCCTTTATCAGCATTATCCACTGAAATCTGACCGTTGTGTTTTTCTATGATTTCATGTGATATCGCAAGACCAAGACCTGTTCCTGTTATTCCTTTTACATTTGAAGCTCTATAAAAACGGTCGAACACTTTTGTAAGGTCATCTTCAGGAATTCCTATACCCTCATCGGTAACAGTAACAATTGCATTTGTATCATTTGTAGTAAGGCTGATTTTGACTGCGGTGTTTTCATCTGAGTACTTTATGGCGTTATCCAACAAATTAACAATTACCTGTATAATCTTATCCTTGTCTGCAACAATAAAAATATTGGGATAAATATTTGCTATAAGCTGAACACCGTGACCGGAAGCTCTTTCTTTCATTTTCTCAACACCTTCATCTATCAGAAATGAAAGGTTAACTTTTTCTAAATTAAACTGCTCTTTAAAGGAATCCATCCGTGACATCTGCAAAAGATCATTTACCATGTTTGTCAGTCTGGATGTTTCATTATTCAAATGGAATACAACTTTGTCCAGTCCGGGGTCTCCCATTACCTCATCTGCTAAATACTCAGAATAACCTTTTATTGCTGCGAGAGGTGTACGCAGTTCGTGTGACACGTTGGAAACAAACTGCTTTTGCCGGTCAATATGATCTTTAAGCTGCATTCCCATATCATTAATGCTCTTGCTTAACTGACCCAGTTCATCATCACGATCAATGCTTACAATTTCGAAATCCCTTTTGGCATATTTCTCAGTGGTAGAAACAAGTTTTCTAATAGGTATAACAAGCTTACGTGATATAAAAATGCTGAGAACAATTATAATCAAACAGAATATACAAGCACCTATGCATAGGAATAATACTACTTTGTTCAGTATTAAATTTAACAAGTCTAGCTTATAGTTAATTACAACAATGCCTATGATTTTACCATTCATTTCAACAGGGGCTGAAAAATAGTATATGTTGTTTTGTATGTATGTAACCGTCTCGCCCTGTTGGGCAGGTAAGAGCACCTTATTTTGAAATTCACTCATTTCAAAATCCGGATGTTCAAAAACATCGACCAATCCGCTTAGCAACTGCAAATCATTGTTATATATAAGGAGCTGACCTATTCCCGAGCTTAAATTAGCCGCAACAAATTTTGCATTTTGCTCATTTAATTCATTTGTACTGTTTTTTTCAAACAGAAAAACCTGCTTTATATAATCCTGAACCGTATCGTTCTGTTCAACAAGCTGCTGGTCCACCTTATCTATCCAGTAGGTTTCTATACTTTTGAGAACAAATAATCCCACTATAAGCAGTACCACTACAGATGTTAATGAATAATATAGAACAAGTCGTGTACTAAATTTCATATAAATCCTCCAAAGGTGTAAATAGTCACATTTTGTTGTTTATTGATTCTGTCCTCCGAATCGGTATCCCAACCCGAACACTGTTACGATATGTTTAGGACAGCTGCTATTCTCTTCAACCTTTTTTCTCAGACGTGCAATACAGATGTCAACAACGCGGCTGTCACCCATATAGTCATATCCCCATACCTTCTGGAGAAGCTCATCCCTGCTGAAGGTTTTCTTCATATTCCTTGCCATAAGCTCCATAAGCTGGTACTCTTTTGCCGTAAGTATAATTTCTTTTTCATTTTTATATATTGTCATATTGGTAAAATCTATCTTCAAGTCCAAATGAGTAATAATATCGAGTTCCTCATCTTTAGAAGCTCTTCGTAGTAAGGCTTTGATTCTAGCAAGCAGTTCCATAATTTCAAAGGGCTTTGTAACATAATCATCCGCCCCCAACTCGAGGCCCAAAACCTTGTCTATGGTTTCATGCCTGGCTGTTACCATAATAGTGGGGATTCTTTTGATACTGTTTAACTGTTTACAGACTTCGTGCCCGCTCATGTCTGGAAGCATTATATCTAATAGTATGAGATCCGGGTTAAAAGACTCTGCGAGTTTCAAGGCTGTTTTGCCATCAACAGCTGTGGCTACTTCATATTTTTCCCTCTTTAAGACCAGCTCTACCAAATCTCTAAGGGATGGTTCATCATCAACAACAAGAATTTTTTTCATGTA
>JAEYNI010000361.1 GCA_023412635.1 Bacillota bacterium | reverse complement strand
ATCAATGGATTCATCAGCTGTCTTGCTTCCTTTTGCAATTTCATCTATCATATATACTGTGTTTTTTTGCATTTGATACGTGCTGGTATTTACTTCGTTGATTTGATTGACTAAGTCTTTCAGGTTTAACAGCGCGGAATTAATCTTAGTGGATTGTTCTTCAGCTCCGGAAGCGATACCAAGAATTGTTTTGCCCACATCTTCAGCTGCTGTACCAACCTGCTCACCGGAGGCATGCAATTCCTGACTGGACGCAGCTACTTTTTCCGATGTTTCGGTTATCTGAGATATGATAGTTTTAAAATTCTGAACCATAGTGGAAAAAGAATTTGCCAGCTTACCAAGTTCATCCTTTCTCTTCAGAGCAGATTCAGGAATATTAACTGTTAAATCTCCATTTGCCAATCGTTCTGCTTGTTCGGAAACTGCAAGTATGGGTTTTGTTATTTTTCTGGATGATAAATAAATAATACATGATATAAGTATAATACTTGTTAAAATAACTACAGATACTCTTGATTTTAGATTTTCTATCAGTTTCCTGTGTTCTGAAACCGGTTTATAGGATAATATGTACATGCCGTACTTGTCACTACTGCTGTATGCGGCAATATGTTTATTACCATCGAGGGTAAAGTAATCAATACCTGTTTTATTAGATTTAATTGTATTATAAAAATCCTTTAATCCTGACGTCTCATCCTGAAAATCTAAAGATAAAACATACTTTTGATCTGCTGATGAAATAACAAGTCCTTCTGAATTTAAAATAAGTGTTTTGAAAACACTCTTAGAAGAGTTGCTTTCAACTATTTTTGCAGATAAATTGTTCAATTCTATTGATATAGCAACTGAGCCCAAATGTTTATCATTACTTTTAACAGGGGATACTATTGCCATAACAGGACGACCTGTAGTAGGTGATGCTGTTGCAGCACGTATCAGTATTTTATCTGTGCTTCCAATCGCTTCATTTTCCCAGCCCACAGATTTACCTCCGATACCATCGGCAATATCTTTATTTTTGTACATTAGAAATATATTCTCAAAAAGGCCATTGGACAATTTAAAATTATCCTCTAAATTTTTTGAAATTTTATGGAGGTCTGCTTCGCTTGGATTTGTAGAATTAATAACTGCTTCGCTTAACGGATCAACTATACTGGGTTGCAGGGCAATTGATTGAACCTGCTTTTCAATGTCTAGCAAGGCTAATTCAATTTGATTAGTCTTTTCAACAGCAATATCTAATAATGAATTGCTGGACGAATCTCCTAAATATTTTTGCGAAAAATAGGTGGCTATGTACATACTTAATAACATAGGTATTAACGTACACAGAATACATACTGTAAACATCTTCCAGCTTAATCCTCTAAATCTAATAGTACCTTTTCTACGCATCTTTTACCTCCTGTTTATTATAGATTATTATATAATTTACGTCTGATAAACGAAGTATTGCTTCGTATATCATCGGTAATTTATCCATGTAGAGCTTATGCGAAGTAATAAGTCGGTGCGATTAAATTTATAACAAAAACATACCATAAGTTTTGTATCATTTTCTAAATACTAGATTTTAAGTAGAAGATTAACTGTCTTGAATAATATCTACATATTTCTACAAATTTCCCGATAATCCTTTTTTTATTTACATTTTTTTATTTCATAGTTACAGGGATTTGCTAAAACCTGCCAGACCGACAGTCTGTATACTTTCAGATATTGAAAGGCAGTCTATCCCCTTCGAACCAAGTATCTTATTGACCTTTGCCGTAATCTCTTCGATTGTCAGAGGTTCACTTACCGGTAAATGCCACACCTGCCCGCAGCAAGCCTCATCCAGAGCCAGACATACAAGCGCCTTTCCCACGTCCCCTGTATACGCATATGTATGTTTTACTCCTCCCATTCCAATAAACATTGGCGCCTTACCGTCTAGCATTCTCTGCAGGAAGGATGAGTACAACGAACTGTTTACTGCTCCTGGCCCGTAAAAGTCAGCAGAACGGCCGATAACCGCTTTAATTCTGCCTGAATTGCAGGCTTGCAGAAGTAAATCAGTGGTTTTCTTTCTTACTCTGCCCTTACGTGATGCAGGATTTTGTAACTGATTTTCATCAAAGGGTACAGTTAACGGACTGGGAAAACAATATGTTAAGTTCATGGTTGAAAACCCGGACTACTTAAAATTTCTGTTTTTCAGCAATAATAACTGCCCAGTATTTGTTAAAAATAACTCATTTTCCTACGAATCCAACAGTTGTTTTGATATCTTGAAAAAATGTGCCGAGGAGTATTTTTCAAGTACTAAATTTATTAACAATAATATCATATCTGATACTCTTTCAATGTGGAGTCTTGTGCATGGGATAACAGTATTAATAGTTAATAAGAGTATTGTATACGAAGGTGATTATTTGGAGCTTGCTGAAAAAATGATTATTGAAACAATTATAAATAAATATCGTTAATTGTTGGGGAAGCTTTTATTAAATACAGTTCCCCCCGGACAGGTAAATAAAGGAAGTTCTGAGGAAGTAAGCACTATAATTATGCTTTGCATTCTCAGAACTCATAGGTTAAAATATCTCTAAAGTAATGTCAAACTGGTATTAGCCACAATCAATTGATATATGCAACTAACCTTAAGCCAGCTAATGTAAAAATTTCTTACATTCCTCAATGTTTCTATGCTCGAAGGCAAGTAATCTGTTCGCCAGGTCTATTATCTTTTTATCGGCATTACCATATTCATTAAGTCTTTTTGTCATCTGAATTATACCCATTGTATTACCCTGAATAAGCATTTCGGAAATATGTGAAGCTGATTTGTCAGTCAAGGTTTTCATATCAATCATCATATTTGAAGAGACTTTTGACATAGAACTTACATCTTTAGCCTCTTTATTCCTGTCATGTAACATTTCAGCAGCTTTTATATTAATAGTTTTATACTCATCCATCTGGGAGTCAAGAGTTTTCCTAAACTCGTCATCTGTGTTAATTACCAACAAATGCTCTATTGTACCTATACCCATTTCAGAGTTCTGATGAATGTAATTCAACAATTCTTCATTTCCGTCCATAAAAAGCACCTCCAAATATTATGCTTTTTATGTTTCTCAATTTAAAGCATTTTATACCTCTAAATTTGTTTCCTTACTGTTTTATACTCGTCATTAAACTGAAAGTATGGACAATTAATAAAAGCATTTCTCAGGAATTGACTCATTTCATCCTCATCCAAATTAACTTCACATTGATAACAGTTAAATTCTTCGTCGTAAGTATAGTTAATACAACATTCACAATTGCTTTTACCGTTCATTCTGCTGCCTCCGTAATTTCAGGTTGTGTACCTCTATTATAATATCACTTACGGAGGTTTCATCCCAGATTTTTATTACTGGAATAAAAATCCTCTTCGGAACGAGCTGGAAATCCATAATACTTACTGCTCAAATACTTGAAATTAAGGCGTTTGGCTGATGGCAATAAAAATGCTGAAACTGTTGCACCCCTTCTTCTTTTTTTGTTCAGTATTTCAATTATTCTTTCTCCGTTGTTTATACCAATACCATGACCATAGTAAAGTCCATTTTCAAGTAAAAATACATTTTCGCCCTGCCACTCAGGTTTTAAAGGATCAACCTCCGGATTTTTAAAGTATCTGCAATCACCGGGAAGGTAGTCAGCTACTCTCATATAATCAACTATACCCAAATCATAATCAAGGTGCTGCCAATTCATCAGATATATTCTTGAAAACATTCTGTTAAATAGTTCTTCCGGATAAACATCAACCAGTGCCTTATAATAAACGATAACCATAGCTGTGGCACATTCAGTACCATATTTTGAACTGTTAATGTATATATCCTTTATTGCATCAGAGGGTCTGACACCGTTTTTTAGTTCAAAGCCTCCCTCTCCCGTTCTATACCAAAATTCAGGATTACATTTTGATTTTCTGAAGGTACGGAATTCCATTCGACTTCTGTTCAGGTCTTTCGCTGCATGTATAATGCTTTTCCTGAGTGCCAATTCAAATTTCAGTTCATTGACTGAATTAAAATTATACACATCATCACTTCTCAACATTATAGTCAATATCTTTCCTTCAATACTTCCCATTCCGTATTGATTAAGGATATTTGAATCTATAGGATTTCCTTTAATTTTAATCATTCTGCCCCACCATCCTCTCAGCAATTTCTATTTGCTTATCGACAGGACTTTGAAGCCATTTACTCCACTTGTATTTGTTTATGTGGTAAAGCATATCCGAGCACTTTGATAACAGCAGTCTGGTATCCTCATTCAGATTTATAAAATTATCAAGATAAGAAGCCTCTTCTTTATTTAAATTTCTTGATTGTTCCTGCATTACACTGTAAGCCGGCTTTTGTAAATACTTTGCTTCAAGTGAGACAGCATATCTTGATGGGTTAGAGGTTTGGTTATTTGTGACTCCTGTGTAATAAATAAAATTCTGATTCTGACTTAGCCATTTCAAGGCTCTGTGATATAATTTCCGAGAGTCTTCATCCCGACTATTTATGTCAGGAATAAAATTGAGAAACTTTCTGGCAAGCTCTACATCCTTTGGATTAGCTGATCTCAGCCGATTAACCAAGAAATTGATATTCTGCGGGTTCAGGCTCTCAAAATAAGCCCAGGTCAAATCATATATGTAAGCCCCTTTTCTATGTCGATCAAAAATTAATGCTTCCATAATCCTAAAGCAACTCTGGTCATTGTACACCTTGCATAGTACCATGGCAGCTTTATCAAGAACTTCATCATATGCTTCACTGAGTCCGTCTTCCGAACAACCCGACTCCAGAATCCATTTATATGCTGCAAAACTTTCCTGTGTAGATTCAGATAAAATCCTCTCGGAATCCGGTCCTTCTTCTGATAACACTTGATTTACAAAGTCCAGAGCGCATTTATTACGTGTATTCAATCGCTCATAGATCTCACTACTTATTTCAGTATTAAGTATAAATAGTGAAGGAAATTGCAAATATCTGTGATTTAGAGATTTTATCGCTTCATCAAAATTGTTGTTTATGAGATCGCGAAAAATCGTAGTTAGTTCGTCGCTTCCGTTAAAAATTCTGATTTCATCAAATAATGCAGTAGCCATACAATACTTGCCTCTTTCATAATCTCGTATGTAATCATTATATGACAGTAGTTTATTTTGTTTACAGATTAAACTAAAATTGATAATTAATTTAAGTCTACAAACATTTTTAGAATACCTATTGTTTTATTTATTTCATTATTTGCTATTTCAGTTTCATAAATAGAAAAAATATAGTAATTATGTCTTTCGGTCACGGAGTTTACAAGCATATTTGTCAGCGGAGATATTACCTTCCCTACAGTCCCTTCAGAATTATACTCCAACTTTTGTGCCAGCTTTTCATTAACCCATGTATTGTAATCTGCCTGGGTCGGATTTGTTAAAACCAGTACAATTATTAAAAGAATAATAACCAATAAAAGTTTTTTCATAAACAATTCTCCTCAATAGAATGACATAAATCAACTAATCAAATATATTTGGTTCAATGAAATTTAATAACTTCTTCTCTTTAATAAACCCTTTATGCTATAATAGGCTTTGGTGTTTTTTCAACAATAATTTCAGTTTTTCGAGGGAGTACATATGCAAGCATTACTAAAATTTTGGCCGTTTCTGCTTCTAGTAGTATCAAATGTTTTCATGACCTTTGCATGGTATGGCAATTTAAAATTCAAAGGAAATTCTATTTCGCTGCCGTTGATTATCCTCATAAGCTGGGGTATTGCATTTTTTGAATATTGTTTTATGATACCCGCAAACAGGCTGGCCTCCAAAGATTTTGACACTGCTCAGTTAAAAATAATACAGGAAGCAATAACTCTTGTTGTTTTTGCAATATTTTCAGTCCTTTATTTAAAAGAAAGCTTCAAGTTAAATTATTTGTTGTCATTTCTTTGTATATTGGGAGCTGTATTCTTTGCTTTCAAGAAATTCTAAAAGTTAACAATTCTATTATACAATATCGCTATGTTAAAAAAAAGGTGAGCTGTGACTGCTTACCTTTTTTGGTGTCACTTGTAAAGTCTACTATAAATAATTTGCCAATTCAATGAATAGTTTATATTTAATTAGCACTATATTTATATATAAGACTTTTAAAGGGAGTGATTTTTATTAATAATCTATACCCCCCTAATAAATGGATATTCGTATCAATACCTATAATTTTTGTGGTAGGAGCATGTTTCCATTTTTTATATGATTTATTTAACAAGTTTATCCTGATGGGAGCAATAGCTCCTGTAAATGAAAGCGTTTGGGAACACACCAAAATGCTGCTGCCAATTATGATCTGGTGGATATTCCTCTACATAATAAAAGGTAAAAAGTACAGTCTTGATATAAATAAGTGGTTTACCGGCATGCTAGTTTCTTTTACTGCTTCTTTAATATTTATGTTGTTTGCATATTACTTTTATACCGGGGCTTTCGGAGTGGAGATATTGATTGTAGATATACTAATTCTACTTATGTCCATTACAGTCGGCCAGTTACTTGGCTATACTGTTTTCATGCGTTCAAAAGGTATTAATGTGTATGTGACTATGGAATTGGTATTACTTATAATAATAGTTTATGTGGTCTGGACGTTAAATCCGCCCAAGCTCCCTCTTTTTTTCGATAAAGAAGCCGGTAAATATGGTATTTAACTGACTGCCCTTCCCCTTTTATCTTCATACATCAGTTTGTCTATATGCTTATAGAACTTTTGTATTGATACACCTGCTTTAGTTTTATATACATCATAACCAATGCTGAGACTAAGCTCATAGGGAAAATTTCTTGTACTATTGTAATATTCAACATGTTCACGAAGCCTGTTTATCATGCCTGTTAGCTCGGCTTTTTCACTTATTTCAACAATTACTACAAACTCATCCCCGCCATATCTCGCAATAAAATCATTCTTTCTGAAGCTCCTTTTAAGAATGTCGGCTACACATATTAAGGCATTGTCACCAGCCGTATGCCCGTAGAGATCGTTGATCTGCTTAAAGGAGTTAACATCAATCATTATGCCTGCAAGATATTTCGTGTTGTGTACCCTGTGCTTTATTTTCTGATAAAGGTAATTATCCAGCTGTCTGCGATTATACACCCGTGTAAGGTAATCAGTATACAGTTGATTATTCTGAATGTGCACAAATACAAAAAGCATTGAAAGAGCCATAGAGACCCAAATAACAGAGATTCCGTAAAACATAATTTGAAAAATAGCAGCTAGAAACGGCGGAATAGCAAAGGTGACAAGAGCAATGAATTGATTTCTGTCAAGCCTGTTTTTGCGTCTAATAAGCTTAATAAAGGTTACT
>JAEYNI010000359.1 GCA_023412635.1 Bacillota bacterium | reverse complement strand
AAACGTAGCCGATGTTTGCTATAAGTGTTACAGGTATCAACATTAAAATTGCGGATATGGAAACATGTATTTTGAAAAGTAAAACACCTGATATAAGAACTAGAGCACCACAGGAAAAGGAGATAAGTGTCCAGGCCATAGCAACGCATGTAATATATTTCCACAATGTCATAGGTGTAACTCTCAACAGGTTATATACGCCTCTGCGACGGTGGGACAAAACAGCATAAGCTGTTGTAACGAGAGAGTAAAACATTATACTTGTAGCCATCATACCAGTTAACAGCTTAGTGGGGTATTCCGGTATTTTAACATAAAGACCAAGACCGATAAGTCCTCCAATGGGAAGAAGGATGGACCAGAATAACATAAAGGGATCACGTAAAGCAAATTTCATTGTTAATTTAAATATTGTTTCCATAATAACCTCCATGAGCCGACATAGCGGCCACAAAATGTAATGAAATTTATTTCCTTTACCGCTGTAAGGCGAATAAAGGAGGTTAATTGATTTTTTAAGCAATCTCAGTAAGTTTCATGTACAGTTCCTCTAGGTTTTCAACCTTATGTTGGAGGAGCAGCTCTTCAGGTACTCCATGTGCAACTATTTGACCAGAATGCATCAGGATGAGCCTGTCAGCCGTACGTGCAACCTCTTCCATGTCATGCGAAGAAAACAGAACGGTAACCTTCTCATCCGCTAATTTTCTGATCATGGCTCGGATCTCATGCCTTGCGCGAGGATCAAGTCCTGCGGTCGGCTCGTCCAGCACTATCAACTCCGGCTTATGGATGTTTGTTACCGCTATTGCCAGACGCTTCTGCTGTCCCAGAGACATTTTGATTGCCGGAGTCTTCCTGGCTTCAGACAGACCGCACTTCTTAAGTTCTTCTGCCAGCTGAGTCTTGGACAGCTTCACATTGTACAGTGCTGCAAAAAGCTCCAGATTCTCTTCGGCAGTATATCCCTCAAAGAAGGGGGTTGATTGAAGCTGAACTCCGATATGTGAGCGGTAGTCCTCGCGCCAATGGGTTACGCTTCCTCCGTCAGGGTTCAGGATACCCAGCAGCATTGACATTGTAGTTGACTTTCCGGCTCCATTTGTGCCAATCAGGGCTAAAACTTCTCCATGACGAATTTCAATATCTACTCCATTAACTACTTCACGATTTCCAAAGCGTTTTACTAAACCCTTTCCTTCAATTAAATTCTCCATTAGATATCTCCTTTACTATACTAAATATTGTTTATTCAATGTTCACTATTAATGTATTTTTTTCTCCCTCATAAGAGGGAGAGGTTAACTCAAATTTAGTTTAGGTTTACTTCAGTGGAACACATCAGGTAGCAGTGCCTTCTTCTTTGATAAGTTTTAAGGCCTGATCTAAAAATTCCTGCTGAAGTTTTATTATTGCAAACATATTATCAAATATTAGATTTGTCATTGGAGGTATGTTGTTTTGCATCCAGGCGTTTTTAGCATCAAGCCCTGCCTGCATTGCCTCATATTCACTATCCACCTTTTTCTTCTGAAGTTCTAAAGCTGAGGCAACGTCCTCTTTAGGTAATTTGTGGTAGAAAGATAAGCCCGAATATAGAGTTGATGGATAAAGTATAGAGGAGGTTTGAAGTGATTCTGCTATAAGCTCCCCCAAATGTTTGCGCCCTGCATCGGTTATACTATATACTGCTTTTTGTCGCATACCTGTATGCTCTATACTAGTAATCTCAATGAGCTTTTCCTGTTCCATCTTCTTTAATGCATGATATATGGACCCGATCAGCACACCGCCCCAGCGCTCAGTATCACTAAGCTTCATCATCTGCTGTATATCATATCCCGACATAGGTTGTATATCTAACATACCAAGTACCAGCAATCGAGTCATACTTTTTTATCTCCAATCTTAAAAAACTCTTTTGTAAAAAATAGATTACTTGAAATTTGAATGTATTAATTCTTATATATTCTACATTGAGTATTCTACATTGAATGTATTGGATTGTCAATATATAAGTTGCAAAATTTTCAGTTGCAGATAGGTTTTTTCCATATGGGAGTTTCAACGAAGTAGGGGAGAGGCTCTCGGTCTGAATCCGGAGCGAAGTAATTGCAGCCTATAGAAGGGTGAGGCCAAGGTGTCCTGATGGACACCATAGACATCAATTATTGCTTAGTTATATGGGACCTGCCTTTTTATTTCCTGTCTTTGCCTTCCCTTGGATTTCAGGGACAGGTCTCACATCATTTTTCTGAAAATGTTGTGAGTGATTACTTTCTGTTCCATGCGGGTCTGATGGATCAGGTCTTTTCATTCCTTTTTTAGCCATTTTATATCCTCCATTAGTAGCAGATACGTGCCAGTTTAAGATAAAACAACTCATAGATATTTTTGCATTTTGCAAAAAAAATATTCTTTTAATAAATTTCAACTTTTTTCTTGACCTTAACAATATGGTAAGGTGTACTATATGAATGAACCGGTTCAAACTAAATTAAGTAAGGAGAAATCAAATGTATACCATTGGCGAATTTTCCGGGTTGAGTCATGTATCTTCACGAATGCTGAGGCATTATGATTCAATAGGACTTCTGCGCCCCGCACACACAGGTGCTGAGAACGGGTACAGATACTATGACACTACACAGCTCCCCATACTTTTGCAAATTGAACACTTAAAGAGCTACGGTTTTACTCT
This sequence comes from Bacillota bacterium, assembly GCA_023412635.1. Lineage (GTDB taxonomy): Bacteria > Bacillota > Clostridia > Acetivibrionales > DSM-1351 > Ruminiclostridium. The sequence continues at coordinate 5,722 of JAEYNI010000359.1, read as the reverse complement.
GGCGCAGATTGCAGAACTGCTGACACTGCCGCAGGAGGAATTTGTGCAGCGTATACACAGTAGAAGGCTAAAAGCATATGCGGAGCTGCATGCTCTTCGGAAAACTTTGCGCAAGATGGAGGATGAGATTTTTAAAATGGAGGGTAAGAGCATGGCTCAGGATAAGTATCACGTCATAGTAATGGAAACACCACCGCAAAAGGTGTTTGGAATTCGTAAAAAAATAAGTATAGCACAGGTTCATGATTTATTTCAGGAACTTCATGAAGAGATTAAGAAAAGGGGACTTGTAAGAGCTGGGACAACACAAATGATATATTTGGGGGAGGAATTTTCCTATGAAAATATGGATATAGAAGCGCAAGTTCAGGTTTCAGGTGATCACCCCGATGTAAAGAACATTCCTTCACAGCTTTGTATAGCAGCAACTCATATTGGCCCTTATGAAAGGCTTAAGGATGCCTATGATGCTATCTGTATTTGGATCTCAGAGCATCCGGAATACAAGGTCTGCGGCCCCGGAATTGAAAGATACATCAAGGATGAAAACAGTGTAGCTGATCCTGAGGAACTTGAAACAGGCATATTATTTCCGGTAACCAGGACAGAGTAGTCTGATAATAGAGAAAGAGAATCCATTGTTGGGAAGTAGATATAAGACTAAATTGAGAAGTGCTCCGGCAAAAATGTTGCCTGAGCACTTTATGCTTGTGAGCGTTGAAAATCATTTGCATCTCCAGCTTCTTTTTATAGCACCTTGCTTACAGGTAGTGAAGCAGTTGCCGCACTGAATGCATTCTGTATCATTCCAGGTGTTCGCTTTTACCATATCTGAAACTTTAAGCCCCATCAAACATGAATCGTTGCATTTCATGCAGCTGGAACATTTACTAGTATCGGAGAAGATCTTAAAACTTGGTAGTTTTAAAAGCTTTGAGACTTTTATCCCAATGTAGTTAAATATGTACATTGGGCAAAAGTATCTGCACCAAACCCTTTTTCCACGGCTTGCTGATATCAGGACTATGCTTCCGGTAATGATGTAATACAGTATTAGACCATGGAAACTGTCCATTGTAACTTTAGTATCTTCCATATGATAGAAAATGTTTACCTCCTTAAATCCATAAAATAACAAGGGCCATAGGATCAGTGCAAGAAAAATGGTTCCTGTGACGATTTTTAGATTAGGAAACCTGGAGTTCATTAACCTGGGTCTAATATTTTTCCCTGGTAATACATCCTGCAATGCTCCAAAGGGGCATATGTGGCTGCACCAGGGCTGAGCTAAAAATCATTGCAACTATTAGCATTAAAATATAAACAATATGCATTACCGAAAAAACATTCTCAAAACCTGCCTGGACAATTAAGACAGGTGAAAAATAATTTAAAGTAACCGGTAAAAGGAAAAAGGATAAAAACATGAGTATTTTTCGTGTGTTCATATGAGCGCCCCTCAATTGTTATTGAATTTCACTTAAACTTTAAAGCCGAATAAGAGTAAAGGCAATAAGTGAAACACCCTATTTTATCCTAAAAAACCTGATAGGGACAATTCCCTATCAGGTTTTTGCCGGGGTGCCGGGTTCTATATACAGTATTGTAGGTTCTATATAAGTATTAGCTTGATAATATAGTTGAGGTTTATTATAATTAGTTAGTATTTGTAAATATTAACGTGTGTAGCAATGCTTTCAATAATAACTGGCGTATTATATGAATATTTGGTGTTTTAGCAGTGCAATAAGTATATGGATTAGATAATTGAATAAATTTCGTAATGGAGAGAACAATGAAGGATTTTCAGATTCTTTTTAGCATGATTTCACAATTTGTAGGAGTTGCGGCTATTTCCATATCCTTGTTTATTAATTTCTCCTATAGGAAAAAAGCTCTTGTACACTTCATAGGTTTAAATATTTCGCTTTTCTTAATTCAGAATGCCATTTTAATCAATTACTATGTTGGGCAGTTATCTGGAGATCATCGATTTTTGTTAATAGCATCTGCTTATATGGACATTTTAGGGACTTGCTTAAGCGGATTATTTGGGGTGTTTCTGGTCAACCATTTGCTGGGTAAGACAGTAGTGCCAATAAAAAGAAACATCTTTGTGTCCCTGTCAATATTACAATTTGCTAGCAGTTTCCAAAATTATTTTAGTGATGGCAGCCCAGCGTTTAGCTATTTTGTAAAGTGCTTAATGATTGCTACAATAGTATATTTGATTTCATCTGTATTACTCAATTACAAGTATATTGCAAGTAAAGAGTTGAGGCGAGCTATTGGTATATATTCAACTATTACATTAGCATTCCTTCCCTTTATCTTTATAGAGGCTATTAGAAAAGATGTAAACTGGCTGTCAGATTTAGAAGTTCTTAAATTACTTGCGCTACCTTCGTTTTTTCTTGCAATCAATATTTTTTCTATTATTTTCGCAGTTACATATTTTAACTCTCCCGCTTTCATCGAGAATAATAAACTTACTGACTATTTTAAGAAAAAATTTAATATAACCGAGAAGGAAAGTGAGGTTATTGAGTTGCTTGTTGAAGGACTAACGTACAAACAGATTGCAGACAAGCTCTTTATTGCTAACAAAACGGTAGATAATCATATACAAAACATATATAAAAAGCTGGAAGTTACAAGTAAAATCCAGCTTTCAAATCTTATCCGTTCAAAACAAAAATGAGATTATATTGATACCCTGTCTTCATATTCCTTCATGGTAAGTGATATATTCAGGTTTCCATTTCTGCATCTGAGTTCATCTATAAATTGCTTCTGCTCATCAGCGGATTTTAGATTAATTATATAAACGACCTCAAATATGGTTCCGAAATCGGCGGTCTTGATACGTTTTAAGCTCCAGGAATTTGTATATCGTTCAAGAATGTCATCAAAAAGTCCCTGGAAATTAAGATCTTCAGGTATTGTGATTTTGAGCTGCATGCAGGAGCTTCTCGGTTTACCAAAGTTAAAACTTTGAAGCAGTATCATCACAAGACACAACACAACAACAAATATTGCTCCATAGCCGAGATACCCCATTCCGCACGCCAGACCTACGGCCAGCGTGAAGAAGACGTACGCGATATCCTTGGGATCCCCAGGAGCGCTTCTAAATCTGATCAGACTGAAAGCCCCTGCAAGACTGAAGGCTCTGGCAATATTATTTCCGATAAGCATTATAATTATAGCTATTATGGCAGGAAGCATAATTAACGTAACAGTAAAGCCCGCTGAGTAGCCTTCCTCTTTATGAGTCCTGATATACACAAGACTGATAACCAATCCCAGTATCAGCGCTGTACCCAGAGCTCGTAGCAGGTGTACAAGGGTGAGAGTATCACCTGAGGTTGAAGCTGCGAAAATAGATTCCAACATTTATATCTCTCCTTTTATAGTCCTTTTATTTCCTGTTATTGTTCTCTTTTCATACACTTATTTTCTTTCTCCTTCTATTGTTCTCTTTTTTCATACACTTATTGTTTTCTTTGTCCTTTTATTGTCTTCGATCCCTCAATAATTTGTACAAAGCCTTGAGTCCTGCACACTTTGGGAGCTAAAACCTGTATTCAAATTGTTGACAAGAGTATTTTGACAGTAGTAATTATATTCTTTTCCATATTTTGAAAAGTTTCTTTTATATATTTTAAGATCTGATAAAATTTCTGCCAGCCAGATAGGGACTGCCCGGGATATTTTAACTTCCATAAGGTATTGACCGTTTTCAAGTAATTGCTCTCCGAAGGAGCCCCTTTCCAGATAAAGCTCACTTCTTCTTGTTGTAATTTTACTGTCGAAGGTTACTCTGAAGTCCTTATCATTTTTACCAAAAAAGGCCATCCTTGTATAACTGATATAGGCCGCTGGAAATACCTCATACCTACTGAGAAAATACTCAAGTTCATTTATTACCTGCTGTCCTATATAGTTTTTAGCAATGGGTTTCTTGCCACTCTCAATAAACTCATAGGCTTCCTTCAAGCTCATAGCCGCCCTTCTTTTATGAACAATACCTGCGGTTTTCTTTTTTAGTTCCAGATATACTTTTGAATTGGGAGAGTTCGGTGTTGTATAGCTCCTCAAACGTAATTTCTCCTTATAAAGGGGCTTTGAAAGCGATGTCCTGATCAAGCTGCTGTCGAAGGTATCATAATATATATTGTATATATTGTAGCTGCCCCCGTTTTTGCAGTTTTGATCTGGATTCATGTGTTGTATCAATTTAGGAAGAAGGGCATTAAATTGCTCCCTCGACAAAAGAAATTTCATTTCATAACGTTTAAATGCATTAATTGACATAGTGACCTCCCGTCCATAAAATCAGTGTTTGATGTAAGCTAATCCACTAAATTTTATGACATATCTATTCGTTGAATTTATTAACTGATTGTTGCTATGGGGCTCTACGCTTTCCGCTGTCCATGAAGCCCTGTCCCCCCGGGCCACCTCGTCCGGCAGTCCCGATGGTTGTTATTGTATCTGATACCGAAAAGCTCTGATATTTTGTGCCTCCCGTATAGGTTCCGCCTGTGAATAGACCATGTTTTTCAGTACCTGTTGAGCTTCCGCCGTAATAGATATCATAGTTTGCACCTTTAGTTAACTCCGGTGAACTGAAAACAATTGTCTGATAAGCTTTGGATGGCTTAAAGGTTAGCAATTGCTTGCCTTCTGCGGTTTGAATATTAAAGAGTGTGCCTGCGGACATTGTCTCCGTAAAGGATATGACTGCAGAATTTTGAGTGGAGGAGGTGTCGGGAGACTGTGCCATTCCTGCGCTTCCTGCGGCTACAAGGAAGCCTCCTGTCATTTTAAAGGCTCCGTCATAATCGATAGAGGCGTCAGAATTAGAAGTTGGACCGTTTACTACCACCGTACCATTTGACATATAGATAGATCCGTTAGCATCAAGACCATCTCCACCAGCCTCGATGTAAATATATCCACCAATAATATTAAGAGAATCATTACTTGTAGAATTTATATTATTTTGCCCCGGACGTCCTCCCATTGAGGAATTATCATTTCCGCCTGAAATGTTTATTCCGTCATCATTTGCAAGAATATATATATTACCTTTATTAATTGTTATTTCTGCACTCTCTATGCCCTCATAAGCTTTCATAATATTTATGTTTCCGTCGTTAATCTCAATACTTGTGTCTGCGTGTATTCCGTCATCTCCCGAAAGAGCCGTTATGGTTCCTCCGTTTATAAATATGGCAGCGTTGGAATGAATTGAATCATCTGCAGAATCGATTGATATAGTACCTCCATTGACAGCAATACCCACTGATGCTTTTATACCTTTTTTACTATCCGATGCACCCGTGCTGGCAGAACTTTCTTCTGCATTTTCTTCTGAATATTCATCTGCATTGTTTTGTGCACTTGAGGAACTGTTACTCTGTATACTGTCAGCTGTTCTATCAAAGCCCTTGCCAAAACCTCTCATACCTCCCGGTTGCTCGTCTACCTTTACCTCACCGTTGGCGCTGCCTCCTCCTGAAGTAATATCAATGTCGCCGGCTTTGATAATTATATTTGTTTCTGCCTGTATTCCATCCTCTTGTGCTATAATATTAACTGTGCCGCCTTCAATCAAGACAAAGCCTTTTTCTGCATCTTCGTCATTGTTTGATTTGATTCCATCTTCCTGAGAATTGATATTTACCACACCATTTTTTATTGCAACAAAGTCCCG
>JAEYNI010000325.1 GCA_023412635.1 Bacillota bacterium | reverse complement strand
ACAAAAAATAATAAAGAATCACCTTGTAAGCGGTGAGATGGTTACAGGAAGTGAAATATCCATCAGAATTGACCAGACGCTTACACAGGATTCCACAGGAACAATGGCATATCTTCAATTTGAAGCAATAGGTATTCCAAGAGTTAAAACAAAGAAATCAGTAGCTTATATCGACCATAATACATTACAGGCCGGTTTTGAAAATGCTGATGACCATAAGTACATTCAGACAGTTGCTTCAAAGCACGGTGTATACTTTTCAAAGCCGGGAAATGGTATATGCCATCAGGTTCAGCTCGAACGCTTTGGTGTTCCCGGTATGACTTTACTTGGTTCAGACAGCCATACGCCTACAGGTGGTGGTATCGGTATGCTTGCTATCGGAGCAGGCGGTCTTGACGTTGCAGTTGCAATGGGCGGAGGACCATACTATTTGACAATGCCTAAGGTATGTAAGGTTGAATTAAAGGGAAAACTTAATCCATGGTCAGCTGCAAAGGATATAATTCTTGAGGTTCTAAGAGTAATGTCAGTTAAGGGCGGAGTAGGAAAAGTAATTGAATATGCGGGTGAAGGAATAAAAACTCTTACTGTTCCAGAGAGGGCTACTATCACAAACATGGGAGCCGAGCTTGGTGCAACTACCTCCATATTCCCAAGTGATGATGTTACCCTTGAATTTTTGAAAGCCCAGGGAAGAGCACAGGACTGGGTTGAATTAGTTCCTGATAGCGATGCAAGTTATGATGAGCACATAGTAATTGATTTAAATACTCTTGAGCCAATGGCAGCTAAGCCTCACAGCCCTGATAATGTTGAGAAGATTTCAACAATAGGTAAAATCAAGGTTGACCAGGTAGCTATCGGAAGCTGTACAAATTCATCCTATATGGATTTGATGAAAGTTGCTGCAATCTTAAAAGGCAAGACCATCAATCCTAATGTAAGCCTTGTAATTGCCCCTGGTTCGAAGCAGGTTCTTACAATGCTTGCTCAAAACGGTGCTTTGGCAGATATGGTTTCAGCAGGAGCAAGAATCCTTGAATCAGCCTGTGGACCATGTATTGGAATGGGTCAGGCCCCAAGCACAGATGCAATCTCACTTAGAACCTTCAATAGAAATTTCGAAGGACGAAGTGGAACAGCCTCGGCTAAGGTTTATCTCGTGAGCCCTGAGGTAGCTGCTGCAAGTGCTATAACAGGTGTATTAACCGATCCAAGAGAATTGGGTGAAGCTCCAAAGGTAGAAATGCCAAAGGAATTTATTATAAATGATAATTTGGTTGTAGCTCCTGCTCCGGAAGGAAATGACGTAGAAGTTGTCAGAGGGCCAAATATCAAGCCATTCCCAATTAATAAGGCTTTGACCGAAATAGTATCAGGTAAGGCTTTAATAAAGGTTGGCGATAACATCACAACTGACCACATTATGCCTTCAAATGCAAAACTGCTTCCATTCAGATCAAATGTACCGTATCTTGCAGAATTCTGTCTGACTCCATGCGACCCTGAATTTCCTGCAAGAGCCAAGGAAAATGGCGGCGGCTTTATAATCGGAGGATCAAACTACGGACAGGGTTCAAGCAGAGAGCATGCTGCATTGGCTCCTTTACAGCTTGGAATCAAAGGGGTTATTGCGAAATCCTTCGCAAGAATTCATATGGCAAACCTGATTAATTCGGGAATAATTCCTATGACCTTTGAAAATGAAGCGGATTATGATAAGATCGATATGAATGACGAACTTACAATTGAAAATGCAATTGAGCAGGTAAAGAAAGCCGATACTATTATAGTAAAGAATCTTTCAAAGAACTCGGAATTCAATGTAAAGGTTTCTCTGTCGGACAGACAGGTACAGATGATTCTCGCCGGCGGGCTGCTGAATTATACAAAGGTAAATAACGGCTAAGCAAATCAAATGCATTAATGTAACATTGTGACAAATGGTAAATTTAATAGAACACAACTTTTTATTATTGGCGTGTGAGTGCTTTGGCGTTAGTGCTTCAGCACTCAAGGTACGCAGATGGGGAAATCAAAAAAATGGCTAGGCTGGAATACGATGAAAATGAGAACCTGGTGAATTCCCTCCGTGGGAAAGTTTTTAGTCAGCTTCGAAAGCAAATCTTAACCGGTGTTTACAAACCCGGGGATAGTCTTATTGAGTTGAGATTGTCCGAGGAGCTTGGAGTTAGCAGGACACCTATACGAGAGGCAATAAGACAGCTGGAGCTGGAAGGACTTGTTCAATCCATACCTAACAAGGGAGTAATAGTAAAAGGCGTATCTGAACAGGATGTAGAAGATATTTTTATTATAAGAACTATGATTGAAGGTCTTGCGGCCAGATGGGCAGCAGAGAAGATAACTGAAGAGGAGATAAAGGAACTTCAGGAGGCGCTGGAGTTTGAGGAGTTCTATACAATTAAAAACGATGCCCAGCATCTGATGACCTATGACTCCAAATTTCATGATATCATTTTCAGAGCAAGTAAGAGCAGGCCGCTGATGCATATGCTGAGTACTTACCATTTTTATATACAAAGTGCCAGAAATAATTCCTTTGAAACTCCAGGAAGACCAGTGAAGGCTCTTGAGGAGCATCGTGCCATTTTTGAAGCTATCAAAAATAAAGATGCCGATACTGCCGAGAAGCTGACCATCCAGCATATTAGAAATGCCAGTAAGAACTTTAATGAAACGCACCATAAGTAATGTAGTAAGCAGAGGTTTCAACAAATAAACAATTAATAGCTGTTAACATAAAATGACTCTGAGGTAGAACTCTGAGTCATTTTTTTAGTTTGCCCGACATTGGTTGAATTACCTGGTTTATAGGATTATAATTATATTGCAGGAAATATATAGCATATATACCTTCTATTAGTTGTGTCACGGGAGAAATACCATGAAAGTTGATAGGATTTTGGAAATTATAATCTATTTACTGAATCATGATAATGTTTCTGCAAAATATTTGGCAGCACGTTTTCATGTATCGGCAAGAACAATTCAGAGAGATATGATTACCATATCGGAGATTGGTATTCCAGTGTATTCTACTAATGGAAAGCTTGGTGGATATTCAATCCTACCTACCTACAAAATAATGAACTCCAACATCAAAGCCCATGAGCAACAAATTATAATAAAAGCTTTGGAAAGTCTTTCAACTTCTTATACGAATGATATACTAAAAAATTTAATTGAAAAATATAATGCATTAATTGATAAGAAGAGTGTACAGAAGATTTTCTGGGATTTCGGAGTGTCTAAGGAAAACCAGCAAGTTCAAATAACAAATGAATTTCTTGAGAGGGCTATTTCTGGTAATCATTTTATTTCATTTGAATACCGAAACGCAAATGATCACAAAACTTTACAGTATGTTCAGCCTCTGGCAATCCATTATAAATGGTATGCATGGTATCTTTTTGCTTACTCGGCAGAGAAGGATACATATCGCACCTTTAAAGTAGCAAGAATTCAGAATGCATGTATATCGGAACAAGTTTCCATGAAAAAGCACGGTGACATTAAAAAACTGATGG
>JAEYNI010000322.1 GCA_023412635.1 Bacillota bacterium | reverse complement strand
GGGGATTGAAAAGGGGATTCCCCTTTCCGGTGTAGCAGGGGTGCTCAGAAACACAAAGTGTTTCGTCGAAGGGGGCAGTAGTGCCCCCTAGCGAACAAGATAATTTGCGAGCAAAGACAGAGTAATTAGAACGGGTACTAAACAGTTTTGCGAAGTAAATTTCTTGTCTGATGACAATTATATTAACAAAAGTGCATTTTTATTAATGCTGTCCATTTTTAAGTGTTTTTATTTCCTCTAAAATTGATAACAAAATGACAAGGTTATAAATTTTACAAAAATTCGTAGCAGATATAATTATACATAAAGAGAAAAACTTCTCTAATATTTTTAGTAATTTAAGGAGGACTAAGAATGAAAAGATTTAGTAAGGTAATGAGTTTACTGGTTGGTTCATGTTTAGTTGTTTCAATGGGTTTAACCGGCTGCGGTTCATCAGATTCAAAGCAGTCAGCAGGTTCTGAATCAACAGCAACTTCATCAACAGCTGCAGAACCAGTAAAAGAAGTAACTTATAAAGTGGGTTATTTCTCTGAGCAATATACTTCAACCTATGAAAAAGCATGTGAAGGAATTGAAAAAGTATTACCTGGTGTAAAAGTAGAACCTATGATGTATCCCACAGATAAAGATTACTGGGATAACCTTCCTGCTCAGGTTGCTGCAGGTACAGCACCTGATTTAGCAGCTATGACAAATGAAAAATATCTGGATTTCATTTCAAACGGGCTTATGCTTCCTATGGATGAATCCGTGGTTGATTTATCTAAATTACAAAAACAGGCAGTTGATGCATGGAAAATAGACGGAAAACTATATGGTGTTCCTCTAACTGCACAACCTGAAGCCTTTATTATTAATATGGATATGTGGAATGCAGCTGGTCTTAAGGAGCTTCCAAAGACTCTTGAGGATGTTAAGGCAGCAGCTAAGGTTCTAACAAAGGATGGAGTAAAGGGTATTTGTATACCTGACGCTGAGTTCCACTTAACACAATACGCTTTATCATTCGGCGGTGGTTGGGGCTTTGGTAAGACAATCGATACTCCTCAAAATGCTCAGGCATTACAGTTCTTGATAGATATGTATAAGGAAGGAGTAGCAATTACTCCTAAACAAGCCGGCCTCGGTTGGGATGGAGAAGTATTCGCAAAGGGTAAATGTGCAATGTCTACAGGTGGAACCTGGTATATTGCAACACTTAAAGAAATGGCTCCTGACATAAATTACAAAATGATACCATTGCCTAAAGGAACAACAGAAGGAAGTACATTACATTCAATTGCAATAGGCGTTTTAAAGACAGCAAAGGATCCTGAAGTAGCAGCTAAAATAGCAGCATATCTCGTAAGGGAAGAAGTTCAGGAAACAGTTGTTAAGGATGCCGGAGCGCCGCCAAGCAGTATTGCTATAAGTGATCAGTATTTTGCAAACGATCCTATTGTTAAGGATTTGAAACCTGTTCTTGCATACGCGCAGCCATTTGCTTACCCGGCTGCAGGACAGAAGTTTACAGAAGCACTTATAAAGGGCTTTGATGAAGCGATATATGATAAGGACAGCAAAAAGACTGGTGCAGACATTGTTAAGGAAGTACAGGCTTTGTTTAACTAAGAGATTGTTGATATAGTCAGGAGAGCTTAAGCTCTCCTGTTCTATTAAATACTATATTGTTCGAGATGGAATGGGGTTGATTTTTTTGTTGAAATCAGTAAGGTCATTATCGAGAAGTAAGAAGGAAGAGACTATTACTGCATATTTATTTCTTCTACCAGTAATACTCCTATGGTTGATGTGGTTTTTAGTACCGACTATACAATCATTCGGTATTAGCTTTTATCAGTACAGCTTTGTACAGGTATCTCAAAACCATTTTATTGGGTTTGATAATTTTATTAAGGCCTTAACTGAACCTGACTTTTACCAGGCATTAAAACACACTTTGTTTTTAGCATTTGTAGCAGTTCCTGTTCAGAGTATATTAGCTTTGCTGTTAGCTATGGCCCTGAATTTAAGTATTCGATTTAAGGGCGGCTTCCGAACTATTTTTTATACACCGTATGTAGTTTCAAGTATTGCCGTAACAACAGTATTCATGTACTTTTTTGTAATGGATACACCAGTAACAAGATTTTTCTCTATATTTGGTATAGATAACACTACGTGGTATGCTGATTTAAAATTAGCTTTGCCATTTATAACAATTATATATGTGTGGCAGCAAATTGGATTTTATATAGTTATATTTTTAGCAGGACTACAGACAATACCCGCTGAGCTAAATGAATCAGCAAAGGTTGATGGAGCGAATTCCATCAAGAGATTTTTCTATATAACGTTACCAATGCTCAAACCGGTTATTTTTTTGGTTCTAACTTTTGGAATGATCCAGGCGCTGCAGGTATTTGATCAGGTTGCTGCCGTTGCCCAAAATCAGCCGTTGGGTTCACCTGCCGGTGCAACAAGTACATTGGTATCCTACTTCTATGTACAATCTTTCAAAAACTGGGACATGGGCTATGGAAGTGCTATTGCATTATTATTGTTCGCGGTAATTTTTATAATCACCATGGTTCAGAAAAAGCTTCTTGACGAAAGCGCCGACTAGTAAGGAGAAAATTAATATGAGAACATTATCGAAGTCTTTGTTATATATTTTGCTTAGTTTATTATCCTTAGTTTTTTTAATCCCTCTTTTTTATGCACTATATACCTCGTTACTGCCGTTACAGTATGTTGACAAAGTAGTATCCTTTGACAAATTTACTTTAAATAATTACATCACGCTATTTCAGAAGACTGAAGTAGTTCAATGGTTTATTAATACTGTCATTGTAACGGTTTTTACAGTACTGGGAAATGTTGTTTTGAATACTATGGCAGGCTATGCCCTTGCGAAATTTAATTTTCCAGGAAAGAATCTGATTTTTATATTGGTTCTAGCCAGTATGATGATTCCATTTCAATTGATTATAACCCCGATGTATATCATGGTTGCAAAATTACAATTGCATAATAGCTTAGCCGGACTTATTCTTCCATTCCTGTACAATTGCTTGTATATATTCATGGCCAGACAATTTTTCATGACTATCCCTAAAGAAATTGAGGAAGCGGCTACCATTGATGGACTTAGCAAAGCAATGACCTTCTTTAGAATTATAGTACCGCTTTCAGGAAACATAATTGCGACAATAATTATTTTAAACTTCACTACAACCTGGAATTCATACCTCGTTCCTGCAACGTTTATTAATGAAAAGTCTAAATATTTACTTGTTGTTGGTTTAAGAACCGTTAATGATCAATATTTTACCCGACCTAATCTGGTAATGGCCGGAGTAATTTTGACAACACTGCCTGTACTGTTATTATTCCTAAGGTATCAGAAGTATTTTGTGCAGGGTATTGCCACTACAGGAATAAAAGGGTAATTTCTGTAATTATTATTTTTTGTGCTCCAGCGAGAGAAAGGAAGGGGAAATACATGAAAAGAATTTCTTTAGCCTTAATAGGTGCCGGAGATAGAGGAATGAACTCCTATGCTCCCTACGCACTAAATAAACCACATGAAGTTGAATTTGTTGCTGTAGCTGAACCGGATGATAAAAAAAGAGAAGCTTTCAAAAAGCAATATGGCATAAGTGAGGAAAATTGTTTCACTGACTATAAAGGCTTGCTTGACAGGCCAAAGCTGGCTGATGGTATCCTGATTTGCAATCAGGACAGAATGCATCTGGAACCTGCCATGCTGGCCCTGGAAAAAGGCTATCATGTTATGCTTGAAAAGCCTATGTCAGTAGATCCTGCTGAATGCATTCAAATAGGGGACTGTGCTGAGAAGTATAATAAAATACTGGTAATTTGCCATGTGTTAAGATACACACCTTTCTTTTCAACAATTAAGGAACTTATTGATAATGGGGCTATTGGTAAGCTGATCTCAATTCAACATAATGAAAATGTTAGCTATTGGCATCAGGCCCATAGCTACGTTAGAGGTAACTGGCGTAAAGCCGGAGAATCCAGCCCGATGATTCTGGCGAAATCCTGCCACGACATGGACATTATTCTTTGGTTAGCCGGTTCTGATTGTAATAAGCTTTCTTCTTTTGGTGGTCTTTCACACTTCAAGAAGGAAAATGCTCCGGTCGGAGCACCTGAAAGATGTCTCCAGGGCTGTCCCTCAGAAAAGGAGTGCCCATATTATGCTCCTAAAATCTACCTGACAGATAAAACAGCCTGGCCGACCTCGGTCATTTCTTCTGACCTAAGCATTGAAGGAAGGCTGAAGGCATTGCAGAACGGACCTTATGGAAGGTGTGTTTACCATTGCGATAATGATGTTGTAGATCATCAGGTTGTCAACATGGAATTTGAAAATGGTGTTACCGCTGCATTTACTATGTGTGCATTTACAAATGAGATGAGCAGAACCTTAAAGCTCATGGGTACAAAGAGCGAGATACGAGCTCATATGGAAAAGAACCAAGTTGAAGTAATCGAGTTCGGAGCTTCTAAAAAAGTAACCATAGACCTGAATATTGGTGTCGATATCCATGGACATGGCGGCGGTGATGAAAGACTTCTGAGTGATTTTATCAGCTTAATCAGAGAAGATAATAAGAATGGCCTTACGTCGGCTAAAAACTCAGTTCAAAGCCATTTAATGGCCTTTGCTGCAGAAAAATCGCGAGTTGAAGGTACTGTAATCAATATGCAAGAGTATATGCAGCAGCTGAAGTCATGTAACTCATAATTCAGAAGAGTCGGGTTTATTAGATCAAGAACGGTGTATATAATCAGCATATTTAAAAGGCGAAGCCTTTGGTGAATCTATCAAAGGACTTCGCTTTTTTTCTATGTACTGCATCTGTTATAACAATATAATTAACATAGAACCGATAAATAATAATTTTAAATGTCGGGCAATAAAAGGTTAGAGATGCTATACTCTCTTCTGACATATTCATCGAAGACGAGTGATCTTTATAAAAATGAATGGAAGGTGATAGTATGGGTTATACAATTTTTGAAGAAACCTTGGCAGATATGACTTTCTTTGAAGTAGAAGAAGCCGCAAGAAATAACGCTGTTGTTTTGTTTCCTATAGCTGTTATTGAGGAACACGGTCCGCATATGTGTTTAGGAACGGATGTGTATTTAGCATATCAGTGCTGTATTAAAATTAAAAAGAGGTTGGAAAAGAGAAATATAAAAGCTGTAATTGTTCCGCCGTTTTATTGGGGGATAAATCATTGTACCGCAGCATTTACTGGCTCCTTTTCTTCAGATAAGGAAACTATGAAAAACTCACTTGTCGGGATTATGAAAGACCTTAATAAATGGGGATTCCATAAAATATTTCCTATTAGTGTACATCTTGATTATGTACATACCCAAGTGATCCTAAAGGCTGTAGATGAAGCTTATAATAAGTACGGTGTTGGAAGCTATATGGTTTTACCGGATTTTGTACTTGAGCATTATGGGTTAAGTGGGGCTGAAGAACATATTATTGTATTAAAAAGTGAAGCTAATAATTTTAAGAAGCAGGATTGTATAGAGGTTCATGCCGGTGGGGTTGAAACAAGCTGGATGCTGTTACATTACCCTGATTTAGTGAAAAGTGAGATAGCTGAAAAACTTACTGCTACTGATATAACAGATAAAGATATGGATATTTGGTATAAAGGAGGAGAGGCAGTCAGAACAAGAATTCCCAATGGGTATATTGGAAATCCTTCAAAAATAAATTTTGAAGAAGCAATTTCTTTTGAAAATTCTATGGTAAATGACTACATTAAAGCTATATTGATTGCACAAAGCAGGCAGCAACCAGAAGGTATTAGAAGTAAATAAAGCAGATAAATATGAAGCTTTTTCAAATTAAAACCCTCCACTTTAACACCAGACTTCTGTCGGGTGTTATTCTATTTCT
>JAEYNI010000282.1 GCA_023412635.1 Bacillota bacterium | reverse complement strand
CTATACTTGCATTATTTGCTTTTATTATTCTACCTGTATCAGGGGTTTCGGTACCGGCTATTACCTTTAACAGTGTACTTTTTCCTGTCCCGTTTATGCCAATAAGGCCGATCTTATCACCTTCACCTATTCCAAGCCATATATCATTGAACAGTTTCTTTTCACTATAGCTTTTTGAAATGCCTTCTGCCGACAATATGTTCAATTATGTTTCTCCTCTATCTTTACATAGTATTACAAGGTATTATAAGAATTTCAATATATAGTATTATATCATTATAACGCCTCGGTTCAAAAGTAAACTTTTTTACCTCCTATGGCGCTCTGCGTAACCGCATCTCCTGCACAATTCTTCAACCGCTTTTCGGGCAGTAAATCCGTCATATATACTGCATGCTCTTGGGGAGGCAAGTATATCCCGTAAGGGTTGCTCAAATATGTTGCCTAAGGGTATATTCCCTTCGCTGTCCAGACAGCAGGGGACCACTGTACCGTCTACGAGAATTCCAAACTGATCCCTTAGGCCGTAACAAAATACCTCCTCAGTAGAATCGGCTCTATCCATGTCAGGCCACTGAAATTTGTGCGCCAAATGCAGGAAGACCCGGTCAGCAAGTTTTGTATTTTGGCGCAGCAGAAGTTCATTAAACTGAAAATCTCCCTGCGACATATCATTCCGATTATCGGTATGATATGTCGCTCCCTCGGGGCCGAAAGCCTTATATAGCGTATTGATAATGATACTGTTCAGGCTGTTACCGTGTGATATGTCCTTGCTTTGGGCATTCCATAATCTAAGTTCACAGATTATGCCCTTTTGGCTTGCTTCCTTAACAAAGTTAATAACCCCATCCAGGTATTCACTCAAGAATTTCCCTTCCAGGTTTGCTTCAAAGCTGTGAAGGGAAATCCCTACTTTTCGCAGACCTTCTGTGCTTAACAAAAGGCTTTTCTTTTTTTCCAGAAGCGTACCGTTTGTTGTTATATTCACCTTTATATTATTATCAGAACAAATCGAAATGAAGCTGCCAAGCTCCGAGTTTAAGAGCGGTTCTCCCATCAGATGAAAGTAAACGTAATCTGTAAAAGGTTTAATTTCATGAATCACATGTACAAATTCACTTTGAGTCATATATTTTGATTGTCTTTTTGTTTCAGGACAAAAGCTACATTTTAAATTGCATACATTAGTTATTTCAACATAAACCTTTTTGTATTTTTTCATTTCCAACTCCCGGATAAATATTATTAATCCCGATAAGCAGTAATCTTATCGGGATATCCTTGTTTATTTACAACTTTTGACTTGTGATATAAACACTAACTAATTTGCTGCCTTAATCACTTTAATTTCGATATCATGCCTGTCCACCTTTGAAGTTAGAATATCAATCTTATTTTCAATAACATCGAGGCGGTTATTAACTTCATGACGTGTCTCCAAAAGCAAGTCAATCTTTCTATCGATATCATTTTCAAATTTGAGCTGTAACTTGCCAAACAAACCCTTAAGAGATGAAACATCGCCTTCCAGTGAAGTCACTTTCCCTTCCACGGATGACATTCTCTTCTGCATTTCCTTAAATTGTGATGTAAAATCAGCATACATTTTAGTCAATAATTCAAAAGTGTCATCTGCCATTTTTATCACGCTCCCTTCAAATATTATATCAATTAAAATTACTACCGTAAACAAACTTATGAACAATAATCTGCTTGACAGCTTTGGAATGGGTTTGTATAATTCGATTGTATTCAATTTAATATTTAATTGCTTCTAACTTTAACTAAAGATAAATAATAAAAAATTATCCTGCTTGGAGGGCCTTAATATGACACATGAATTTTACCCTGAGGGAGTTTGTCCCATTCAAATAAGCTTTGACCTTGAAGGAGACATTGTAAAAAATGTGTCCTTTATAGGAGGGTGTGATGGTAACCTCAAAGCCATCAGCAGAGTTATAGACGGAATGTCCGTCGAAAAAATAGAGGAATTTTTCAGAGGGATTCAATGCGGAAGAAAGTCCAGTTCGTGCGCCGATCAGCTGGCAAATGCGGTAAGAGCAGCTTATGAGGGAACGATATAAGCAAGTTTAGTCTATTACCAAGTTATTCATCAGTGATACTTTAGAGACCGTCGATGATTCACTCCATGGGAGGTTATATGGATTACAATATGTTAAAATTGGAAAATCAGATATGTTTTCCTCTTTATGCTTGTTCAAAGGAAATTATCAGAAAATATAAACCGTTTTTAGATCCCCTGGGAATAACATATACCCAATATATAACGTTGATGGCACTGTGGGAAGAGGATAATTTAACTGTTAAAGCCTTGGGAGAAAAGCTTTATCTGGATTCCGGCACTCTTACTCCTCTTCTGAAAAAAATGGAGGGGCAGAATCTTATAAAACGAATTAGAAGCTCGGATGACGAAAGAAATGTTTATATTAATTTAACGGAAGAAGGCCGTAAGCTTAAAGAGAAGGCCTCTGTAGTTCCTGAGCAAATAGGTCAATGTATATCTTTATCCCGTGATGAAACCCTGTTTTTACACCAGACACTTCACAAAATTCTTAAACAGATTTAGTCTGCGAGTCTTTCAAGTTTAGCTCCTGCAAAGCTGGAAAGACTTATTTTTCTTTTGGAGAAGATCCCTGTTATCTCAACATCCTTTAAAACTGCAAACAGATACGTGCCTTTTTCAACCATGTTTGTATATGGATTTCCGTTAACATATATTAATGTCTTGTGGCTGTCAGGCCAGAAAGCTTCCAGAGAGTCATTTATTATAGCTTCAATATCTTGTGGCCCACCTGTTTCTCCGTGCTCAAGAGGCCGCCCGTTAGCTTTTATGGTATACTTGACCCTGCCCTTCTCTGAATAGGTAGAACACAGCAGTAACTTATCGTTTACAGAAATGGCGGGAATATTGTTATTTCTACTTAATATGTCTGTAAATGTTACACTGGCTTTATCAATATTGATTTCAACATTTTCGAGTAATTTTTTCCCTGAATGGTCAGAAAAGCCTGACGAGAGTCCGACCAGACTCTCACTTGTTTTTAATTGCTGGGCACCTGCTGTTACGGCATAATCCATGGCCTTGGAAATTTCGTTACGCTTATAGGTGTATATGGAGTAGTCAGCAATATTAAGGAATATAACCAACACTAAAACAATAATTGATATTCCTATGAATAATATGCCAAGACCTCCTCCATATTCATCCCAAAGTAACCTTTTAAGCTTATAGGTAAATCCTTTATTCTCTATCCTGTTTCTTTTCAACTCTGCAAACCGCCTTTGCTTTATAGCAAAGTTTGTTATTTTCATCCAAATCTCCCTCTACCCCTGACAGCAAGCTTTTTTTATCTGACTGTACAAAAATACTGAAAATCTCTCCTCTGTCAAGAATATCCCCGGTAGTATACCGCCTCATTCCGTATATTGTCCCGTCTGCGTTAACAGACCCTGACTCAAGTATAATATTATCCTCACTAAAATTACCGAATCGGTTTAATTTCTTCAGCATTTCCTCCTTATCCCCAGCTGTTAAAACTCCAGTTATCATAACCTTATGAGATACTGAATCGATAGTATTCTTTATATACCTTTGCTTTGTATCAAATTCGTAAAAGGCAATAGTTTTAAACAGAAGAATAGCTATCATAGGGATAATGATTATGAAAGCGTATATTTTACTCACTATGCCATACCTCCAGATTTATTATCATAGAAAATGCTCACTTAATATTTTTATTTAATTCTTTTATCGTAGAATAAACCTCTTCACCGGTATCGGAAACAACTTCTGAGACTGGAAGAATAGTACCTATTATAAGGGCAACACATAATGCAAACATTATTATTGCAATTAATATGTTTTTCATTTGAGCCTCCGTATACATTTACAAGCAGTTGATTTTAGTTATTGGTATACCGTCTTATTTTTCTACCTGGTTATTGTACTTGAAATAGTGCTTATTTTTGAATCAACCGAGTCAATCTGGGTCTCAACCTTTTGGCCGTTTTCCTTACCATGTTCGGCTAAGGGAATTATAACTGCTACTAAAAGGGCGATAGCTATGGCCAACATAGCTACAGATAAAATAATTTTTTTCATACTCTTACCTCCAATAATTTATTTTATTCCAATATATTACCTAGTCTTGTCAGAACTAGCCTTCCCTGTTCACTTGCCTTATCCCCTTGCTCAGCTCCATGCTCGTAAAAAGGTACAATAACTCCTATCACGAGAGCTAATGCAATGGCTAACATCGCAATGGACAAAATAATCTGCTTCACCGCAGCACCTCCTATAAAACGAATTTTCTGTTTTCTGTATTACACCGCTAATCAAATGTATTCAAAGGCTTTATATACTATATCCAGCATAGGATTGAGAATTAACATTGCCAGCTCATAGACCAACGGCACTATACTTAAGAATGCGATTAGGTCAATCAAGTCTACAGTTTCATCAGCAGTCATCATTAATGCTTCATCTCTTTCTATTACCTCCCTTTCCAGTACCTGCATCGCGATTTCCTTACTGGTCAGACTATATATTTCCAGAATATTGGCCATTTTAGCAAGACTTTTAATATTCCTGTTTTTAAGGAAATTGAAGGCCCTGTTTTTATCATATTTAAATAAATGGGAAAACTCCAGAAAGTACTTTGAGTATATTTTCGAGGACTTCTCCAGCTGATTTATAATGTCCAGCGTTTTTATCCCGTCTACTCCTGCAAGCAGTTCAAAAACATACTCCAGCTTAATTATTTCTCTTTTGTATACAGAGCCTTTAATGAGCCAGCTGAGAACAAAGTAAACGTCGGGAATAAAAAAGAAAACTAAAAGAAATAATAGATATCCCCTTTGAAAAGGTTTGATTTGTCGGGCTTTATCCCATGTATCTATAAACCATTCCGTCTGTTCTTCAATGATTTTTTTATCGGGTACTGAAAGACATTCGGTTACTGCCTCTTCAACCATGGTGTATTGGTCTTCATATTTTTTTACGGATAATAAATCAATATCAATTTTTTTATTAATTTGATTATAGAGTTTATACTTTGACTTGATGGATGGATTCGAGGCATCCGTCATAGTACTTTCTGAATCGGTGGATTCAATTAAAATTTTAGTTTGATAAAACATATTACTATACGAAACAGCCAGCAGGAAAACCGTACATGTGATTAGACACAGGAATTTCAAAAAGTAAGCTTGCTTGAGGTTTAAACCTGCTTCACTTAGCTCGAGAAGTTTACATAAATATCTGTTTGCCCATATTTTCTTATCTTTTGAAATAAAGTTGAGTGGAACAGCAATTATTTTATTTTCGGTAACTCTTTCAAGTAAACCTAGAAAAGTGTTCTTATGATTTCTTGTTTTTTCATAAGGAATTGATGCTTTAATAACCTTGACTAATAGCCCGGCTACAATCAATATTATTCCCGTTAGAGAAAGAAAAAACATTATTTGTCTGAACATGGTTTTTCCTCCCTTATATTCTTCTGAGTATTCTGACAATCAGCAACGCACCTAATGAAAAGGCCGCCAGTTTAGCAAAAGAAGCAGTTGCGTCGTAGAACCCTCCCGCATTTACCCCCAATATCAGTTTATTAATGATCAAAACAGCAGGGAGACTCAGAATACTTGCCGCTACGGTAAAAACCTCATACCATATGAGTCTCTTGTTTTTCTTTTTCTCAATGTTGTTGTATCTGGTAATGGTCCTATTCAGCTTATAAAGCTGAGCCATAAGTTCTCCACCGTTCTCCCGGTAATTCACGAGCAAAAGCACAAAAATATTGAACCAGGTATCATTTATTCTATCTCTGATTCTGAAAAGACTTTCATTCAAGTCACTGCAATCGGAGGCTCTTGAGATAATCCTGCCCATTGATCTGTCCAAATTTTTGCTGCAATCCAATAATGCAGGCTTTATTCTATAGTGGAGCATAAAGGAGCTTCTAAAACTGTCAATCAAAACAGGGATTTTTAATCTGAGACTGTATTTCATATAGTCGGCCGCTAATGTAAATATATAATATGGAACCATTAGGCAAAGTAGGAAAGTTGCTGCCTTTGTATACCAGAGATTCATTATTGTATTCAGTGGAATATATATAAGTATTCCCAACCCCGGGAGTAAAAAAGTTAGAATTATCACCATTCTTTGTTGAACCGTTTCCTTCAACATGAAGCAGGATAAGGATTCTTCCAGCTTACAGGAAAGAATTTTAAGAGGCAGCCTGCTTATCAATATTCCGAGTACATTAATGTGCTTACCGATTCTGACAGACTTGAGCTTTTTATAGTTAATCATCACTGATTTTTTATACACCGAAATATACATTCCTGTAAATATCAACAGTAGCCCCAGTAGTATCAGCACAATGTATAACCTGTATTTAATAAGTGGATCCAGCCATTCAAAGCCCTTAAGAGGTATATCAAAAGATGTATAAATTAAGTCTGACATGCATCCTCCTCTTCAGAAGGCCTTTCGAACTCCATATGAAATAGCCTGTTAAGTTCCTCCACTTCTGGTCCGGACATTTCATATTCCATACAGGAAAGCAGCTGCTCCCTTGATAAACCTTCTTTATTGACCCAATATGTTTCCTCCTCCTTGTCGAAGACAAATAGATCATTTATCTGAAAAGACATGCTCCCTTCATCTGCAATAACTTCTGCCACTTTATACACGTATCTTTGTCCCGTTTGACGGTCAAGCTTAATATGTACTACAAGATCAACAGCGTCTGCCACATCAAATTGTGCTTCTCTATAGTCGGTATAGTAACCGGTCTGCATTAAAAGCTGCCTAAGGTCATGAATCATTCGCCTTGTGCTTGAGGAGTGAAACGTAAAAAGGCTTCCTCTGGCTTGCCTAAGCATGGCTTTTATCATTTCAAAAGCCTCATAGGAGTTTCTTACTTCTCCGTAAATAACTATATCCCTGTTAAGCCTAAAGAATATCTCTGTGATATCAGAGGGTTTAAAATCCTTTGTATACTGCAATTCCACTATGTTTTTTTCAGGATAGTTGGTTGAAATATTCAGTTCGTGAATATTCTCAGCAAGACCTATACTTATGTCGGGATCCAGCTGTCTTATGATTAACTCGTCAGCTGCTGTTGTTTTTCCCGAGCCTTGTTCTCCAATAATTGCAACATTCCGCCTGCCTTTTCCCGCCAGGAGTTCTATAATCCTTGCTATACGGTCCTCAACAAATTTACTCCGGTACTTTACCAGCTGTGCTTTCGATGCAAAAAGCCTGACGTTCACAACGTAATATTTTGACAGCGGCGGTCGGAGGGCTGTTACTCTGGCCCCATTTTTAAGTATGGCATTCACCAGTGGATATCCGGCGTTTATTTCTTCTTTTGCAGTGGAGGTAAGGCGATTTTCAATCACCTTCCTATAGCTCTCCTCATTTTTAAATATAAAGTCGGGATTGGGAATATGCCTCTTGATCCCATTGTATTGGAGCCATATGTAATCTCTGCGGGTACATGCAATTTCATTTAACATTGGATCAAATATAAGTTCATCCAATATACCATACCCATATACTTCCTGATATATAATCTGGGTCAGCTTTTGAAGCTTTATATCAAAATCGTCGAAGGGGCTTATGGAGTATTTATCCAAGTAACGACTTATTTCACTATCGATGACTTTCACGGTTCTATTTTCGTCTTTACCCATATAAATATTCTGATAGTAGTTTATGTGATATTCTTGAATTATTTGGTCTATATTTTCTGCATTTATCAGGTCTGCTTTTTCAATCAATATAAAGTAAATGCTATTTTGTATAAATTCTCTGGCCTGTATGCTGCCATCTACTGCGAGATGCTTTTGGGTTTGCCGAACTTCGTCCATATATCCGGCCACCCCTTCATGTACCTCTTTTATACCACTAAATCCGTTTATTCTCAGTTCCTCTTCAATATAACTCATCAATTCCTTTAAACAAACTTTCTGAAGTATTCTCACTCTTTTCTCCTTTCACCTGTAAATTCTAATAATGTATAAAGGGGTTGAATAGATAGCTGTACTAAGTTTCCTCACTTTTAATCAAATGTGCTTACCTATTACTGTGTTCCCAACTCTTCTGAAAAACTGTTCAAGGCCTCTGCTTCCGCCGACACTTCTTACAATAATATCAGTTTCCTCTGATAGACCCATTGACTTCAGCAAGTAATCCGACAATTTCCCAATAGATTTGTTACAGTCTGTTTCCCTCTGCAGATACAGATGAAGACTGTCCCGGTTTTTCATTTCCTGAAGCGTTTCGCAGTAGTCAAAGATAAATAATTTGCAATTCCCAAATGTACGCTTAAGGTCCGATTTCTTAGGATAAATATTTCGGTATTTTGAAATTAAATACACGTTTTCCTGATTATACGGAATGTCCTCCTCCATAACAGTTTTTACGGCTATAAGGTTTTCAATATCCTGACAATATAACTTTAAAATTATCTCAGCCTGATGGAGCACCATTTTTGTAAGAACATTTTCATTTTCTGACGAGGTATCTACAATAATCAAATCAAAAAAGTTTTTAAGTTCTTCGATTAATTCCACATACTTTTCAATATTTCTCAAAGCATAACCATTTGTCATTTTATTGCTTCCGAGAAAATAAATGTCCCCGCACCTTGGTATTAAACTTTTTAGTATGTCTTCCTCGATACCCTCGTAGAATTTGTAATTTATCAGGTCTTCCAGTCCTGTTGCAGATGCTTCTATTCCAAATAATCTTGATAATGAGCTGTGTTTGAAGTTAAGACAGCATACCAGAACTTTCAGCTTCCTGTTGCGGGCCATCCGGTTTGCAAGCATATATGTAATAATAGATTTGCCGGATTTTCTGGAATCCGACCACACAGCGAGTATCTTACCCATATTAACCTCCATGAGCCGTAATAGCGGCCACAAAATATAATGAAATTTGTCTACTCCCCATATCCGCTATAAGGCGAATAAAGGAGGTTAATTGGCCATGTGCGCTTTCAAAGTATTGTAAATACTTTGAATATTTCGCACGGCCATAAATTCATAGGTTGGTTTGGAAGACGAGCATTAGCGAAGT
>JAEYNI010000257.1 GCA_023412635.1 Bacillota bacterium | reverse complement strand
ATTAATAACTGTTACAGGAGTTTTCATGGCGTGGATAAATTGTGATATAAATCTTCGGAATTCAAGGTTTTTCTGTTTTTCTTCATTTAGCTTTACGTTATAATGCTTGTGGATTTTTATAAGAGTTAAGTTTACTTTCTTAATATAATTCCTGCTGGAGTATACCTCATCCGGTATATTTACTTCTCCTATGTCACAAATAAGCATAAGCTTCCGGTATGAATAATACTGTACTAGTAAAAATGGGCAGAAAATAACAACAGAGAGCAGACAGGGGTAAATCCATTCCCTGCTGCCCACAGATAAGTTAAAGAATAGTATAATAACTACAGTATTTATAATAAAAATCAGCAGAAGGGAGAGCTTATCTTTAAGGAAACTATAAACAATAGACAATTCCTGTTTCATGTGCCTTCGCCTTCCTTCTTACACGATAAAGCTTCCATATCAAGGTAGTAACCTGTTCCCCTCTTAACCTTAATAGGATTGGAAAAACCAAGTTCTTCAAGTCGAGACTTCAGTCGGGTAATATTAACCGAAAGGGTATTTTCTTCAACAAAGGTTACATCATCCCATAGTTCTTCGAAAAGTTCCTCTCTGAGAACTACCTTACCGGGTTTCTCCATCAGCTTTTTTATCAGCTTGTATTCGTTTTTGGACAGAACAACCAGTTGTGAGTCCCTCTTCATGGTGAGTTTTTCAGTATCAAGCTCAAGCTCGCCAGCCCTGATAACTGAATCAGTAAAATTATTTGCTGTTTGACTTCTTCTCAGAAGAGCTCTCATTTTTGCAACGAGAAGCTCCAGGTCAAAAGGCTTGGTTAAATAATCATCGGCACCGAATTCAATGCCCATCACCTGTTCACTGCTGCTGTTCCGTGCCGATATTATAATAATTGGGGTATTAGAAATACGCCTCATATATCTTACGAAATAAAAACCATCCAGATACGGCAGATTAATATCCAAAAGGACTATATCAGCACCTGACTGTTCAAACTGCTTTTCGACATTTTTAAAATCAGTTACCTTATCAACCACATAATTGTATTTGTTCAACATGTCAATTATCAAGGTCGACAGTTTCAGATCATCCTCCACAAGAAATACCTTCGGCATAAAACACCTCTAAATATATTAAGCTATTTATCTTGCATTTTTCTTAGCCCAGTTTTCTATAGCCTTTCCTAATGAATTCCCAATCTGAACCTGATTATCATAACTTGCAAGCCATTGATATTCCGAAGGATTGGACATAAAGCCGCCTTCAATCAGAATTGCAGGGGATTGCGTTACATTGCAAACAGATAAGCTCTGCCATCTGAAGCCCCCATCCTTGCGCTGAAGGTCAGCTACTAATGAATCCTTAACAAAGCCCGCAGCAGCTTTGGAGCTGTCCTTCGTATAAAGCACAAGAAGCCCTGTATGCTTTGTGTAATCTGCAGAAAAATCCATGGAATTATTATGTATGGACACCGCAATGTCAGGCTTTTCCTTTCTAATCATATTGGCTCTGTCAGAAAGACTGACAGCCTTATCACTTGTTCTGGTCATAATAACAGTGGCACCTAAATTTTGCAGATACTTTCTGGTATTCAGAGTAATAGCCAGGTTAATCTGTTTTTCGTAAAGACCATACTTACCCATAGGTCCAATTGCACCAGTATCACTTCCTCCATGCCCCGCATCCAGTAAAACCTTCAAACCTTTTAAAGGATTGCTGCCGGTACCTGAAATTTTGGGTGCATTCTTCAAGGAGAATACAAGTGAGCCGTTTTTATAAGCAGCATAATAGCCAAAATAGTTGTCCTCCGACTTAAGATTAAAGGTATACTGGGCGGTGCCATTCAAATAACTGTAGCCTATGGATTTGAAGACTGATGCAGCCGGTGCTGCTGCAGCGGTACTAAGCCCTTTTGTATTATAAATATTAAGTACAACTTTTGATGCTGATACATCAACCCCAAATACTGCATTAACAGGCATTTTAAAAGTAATGTCAGTATAGCTGCCGTTATCCTTAAGTGTTATTGCGCTTATCTTGTTGGCTGCAAGTGCTTTGTCATTTACAACCTTTACATACTTGCTGTCTGTCCATACACCACTTTGCAACAGATAATATCCGTTTTGCTCTCCAACGATATTATCAACCGCTCCGTTTATCAGCGGTGTAACTCTTGAAAAATCGGTTGAGGGTCCGGATCTTGCTACAGCCTCTGCCTCAGTAGTACTGATCACAGCATATTTATTATATTTATCTGATTGAACACTCAAGGTATTGCTCTGCTTATTGGTTATCCTCTGTCCTTTATACTCCATTACAAATACAGGCTTATCAAGCTTAAGTATTCTTTCTTTTCCGGGAACAGCAGGCATTACAAAGGTTCCCTTGTATCTTGCAGGCACAAGGCTTCCTCCGTTTGAATCCATATCACCTGAATTTGATAATTGAACCTTATATTTTCCTATTTCGACCCATACCGTTGCTCCAGTAGGCGCAACACAGGAGAAATCAATTTTTTGTCCAGTTTTCAGCGTCATATTTGCAGCAGGGCTAAAGAAGCCCCCTCTGAATTCAGCCTTGTTCATCCGGTATGGAGTTGAAGCTGCACTAGCCTTTCGAGTTATTTTTAGTGTTGTTTCCTTATCTTTATGCTTGAATACTAGTGTATTTTCCCCAACCATTAGCTCTTGATATATAGCAAAATATCCATCTTCGGAAGGTGTTATCTGATTTCCGTTTAAATACAGCGGCTGTCCCGGGTCACAGCTTCCCATAATACTAACCTTCGAGGATGAGGTTTTATACCCGTTATCAGGTGCAGCAATAACCAGCTGGCGATCTTCAGGCACTGAACTTTCCGGATCCCTGCCTGCCACATATATACCTCTGAGTTTTTCCTTTATACCCAAAGTGTTAGCTTTCAGTTTTGAGTAACCATAGAAGATACTTCCGCTGACAGCTTTACTTTCTCTGTTCATAGCAATTTGCTTTGGTATCTGAAGGGGATCCAACCATTCGTTGGCTTGTGAGGTGTCATTTATTTTGTAAGCAGCATGTCCCACATATAATTTAACTTTGCTATCGCTGCATACGTTTTTCCACCAGTCAAGCAAAACTGAATAATCAGCTACCTTAAAGCCGATATTCCAATATATCTGCGGTGCTATATAATCTAAATAGGCTTCCTTTACCCATTTCTTTGTATCGGCATAGTGATCGTAATAGGTTGAAATTCCCCCCTGAGTGTCTGACCCCTCAGGATTTTTATCCTTGTTGGACCATATTGCAAAAGGACTTATTCCAAACTGTACTTCAGGTTTTATAGCTTTGACTGTGTCATATGTACTCTTTACAAGGGTGTCAATATTATTTCTTCTCCAGTCGTCCTTGTTTTTGAATGAGCCTTTATACTTATCATATGACTTTTTATCGTCAAAATCCTTACCCTTTGACTCACTTTTTGAAGGGTAGAAATAGTCATCAAAGTGAATACCGTCCACATCATAGTTATTAAGAATTTCAGCCACTCCATCAGTAATCAGCTTTATGGCCTCAGGGTATCCCGGATCAAGATATAGCTTCCCGTTGGCATCGGCAACAACTGCATCCGGAATCTTTCTGGCCGGATGGTTGGCAGATAAAACATTTATACCTTTGTCAGTTTTTGAAGTTGTTCCCATTGAGAGTCTCAGTGGGTTCAGCCATGCATGTATCTTAATTCCCTTTTTATGCCCCTGCTCTATTATGTACGCTAACGGATCAAAATCCTTATCATTGGCTTTTCCCTGTTTCCCTGTCAGGTATGCTG
>JAEYNI010000176.1 GCA_023412635.1 Bacillota bacterium | reverse complement strand
TTACATAAACCTCATAAAGGGCATTGCTGGATTCATAGCCTTCTTTTTCAGCCCATTCCCGTTGTTTGGTGTATACAGAGGACAGGTTGGAATAAGAGCCATGCAGCACTGTTTTTAAGCATAGTCCGGGGTAAAAATCCCTTGTACCTTTAACATACTCTTTTACAGGAACGGCAAATTCAGTATCTAAGCCAAAGGGACTAAATTCCTCACTGTGAAAAAGTACCATTGGAGGGGCGAGCATAGTTAATTTATCGTCTGTAATTTTTCGAAATAATTTACTAAAGCTATTTTCATATTCTTTAGCAAATTCATATTCATCAACCATTTTTCGGATAGATAAAAGATACATCCTTGGTACTTCTACAAGTTGAACATCAATGCTTTCCAGATATGACATAATTGATTTGCCTTGCTTCAAATTTGATATATCAGTATTTAATTGGTTTAAAGTTTTATCAAATTCCTGTATTTGTATCTCAATTTCTTTTTTCTTTCTGGTAAGCTCCAAGTAAAGTTTTTCGTCCTGTAATTCTTCTGCATCAAGGATTGTTTTAATTTCTTCTAAAGAAAAATTGTATGATTTAAGGCGGTTGATAAATAACATCTTTTCTAATTGCTCGATAGAATAATATCTATAACCATTTTCGGGGTTGATTTTATCAGGCAGAATTAACCCTATTTCAGCATAATAGCGAAGCGTCTTTGTGGAAACTTTACATATATTTGAAAACTCTCCGATGGATAACATAAATCATTCTCCTTATAGCGAATTCTATAACGCCTACCTTTATATTACACCTTGCCCTAAGGGGAAAGTCAATGTGATAAAGACTGCATGGAGAAAGTAATAGAAAAAACATTTCCATACATAATATGAAGGATATACCAATTATTTGTCGAATATAGTGTAATAAATTATTGTTGTATAATTAATGGAGGTTATATGAAAAAATTTCTTGCTTGTCTTATTATTACTTTTCTATGCTTTAATTTTTTTAATTACTCCGAAGTAATGGCTAAGGATAAAATTTCACCTACAGTTATAAGTTCAAATCCTAAGAATAATGATGTGTTGAGTCCTGGTAACAATAGCATTAAAGTAACTTTTAGTGAGAATACTGTTAAGGGGTCAAATTTCTCAAAGATTATTTTAAAAAATTCTAGTTCCAAAGCTGTGCCTTCTACTTATTCGCTAAAGGGTAATACATTGAATATTGTTCCTAAAGCAAAGCTTGAAGTAAATATGTATACACTTGAGATACCGGCAAAAGCTATCAAAGATGCATCCGGAAACTACTTGCAAACCAAATATATATTAAGATTTTCTATAAAAAACAAAGAAATTAATAAGCCATCCGAGCCGGCGCCGATACCAGAACCAACGCCAACACCAGAACCAACGCCGACACCAGAACCAACGCCAACACCAGAGCCAGCGCCAACACCAGAGTCAAAACCAGCTCCAAAGGTTGTATTCTATTGTGATTTTGAACCTGATTCACCAGGAATGACTTGGGAAATAATGGGGAATGCTTCAAACCCGTTAAAAGCGGTAGTTGATACTACAATGTTCAAAAGTGGATCGCATTCTATTAAAATTTCTGGGAAATCAGTTAGTGGGAATTTAAAAAAAGTGGTATCAGTAGATACGACAAAAAGATTTGAACTTACTGCCTATGTTTGGAATGACTTAATAGAGACTCAAGTAAATGAGGATGGAGCATTTATTGTAGTTGCACAGCTTGATGCTAAAGGAGATATCATACCGAATACACAGCAGGGTATGAATTGGAAAACAAGTCTTGAAGAAACAAAAATAACAATATCACATATATATCCTGTTAAAGAAGCGGTAAACATAGGTATATACATAGGCCTTAATGGTACGGGTACATTTTGGGTTGATGATGTAACATTAAATGAATTTCCTAGCTATCATAATAAAGATGGATACTCGGAATAGGTTTAATTTATGAAGTTCGTTAAGACCTATTCAATAACAGCATGAATAACCTATACAATTAAGGACCCTGTAATGAAATAATCAGGGAATTAATAAAATAAATTATCCATGCTGAACTCAAAAAGAATTCATTTTATATTACCCAATACTATAATAATTCTTTATAATAGACTAAAGAGATAATTAATTTAGTATATGTGAGGTTAAAAATATGATTCTTAACAAACAGGTAGAGGAGTTGGCAAAGCAATTTGGTATAACTTACTTTGGGGTTGCTGACCTTTCTGGTGTCAATGCAGCAGTTTTAGAACAGGGTGGAGATATAGTTGCTGGTTATCCCTACTCAATTTCTTTAGGTATTCCACTTAATAAGTCAATTGTAGACCAGCTCCCGAGCCGCGGACAGAGAGCTGCAGCGGTAAATTATAAACTACATGCCTATGACATAATTAATCAGCGATTGGATTTAACCTCCTCAATTATTAGTAGTTTCATTCAAAATAAAGGGTATAAGGTTCTACCAATACCGGCATCAGAGAGAGTTGATGATGATAGAATATGTGCTTCATTCTCTCATAAACTGGGAGCATACAATGCGGGTTTGGGTTGGATCGGAAAGAGCTGTTTATTAGTTACACCAGATCATGGTCCAAGAGTTCGATGGACCTCTATTTTAACAGATGCCCCTCTTATATCGACAGGGAAACCTATGGAAGTGAGATGTGGTAATTGTACTGAATGTGTAAAAATTTGTCCTGTAGGTGCTTTCACGGGAAAGAATTTTTATAGTAATGAGCCTCGTGAGGCTCGATATGATGCAAGGAAATGCGAAAAATACTTTGAAAGTATGAAACTTGAAGGGAAAGTTGCTGTCTGTGGTATGTGTTTGTTTATCTGCCCACATGGAAGGAACTGAATTGTTTGGGCAAATATCATTAATATAATTACTCTATACTTACCCTTGAATATAACATTGAAATACCTTATTGACTAACAATACATCCTTTGCTATGATTTTAGACGTGAACAATAGTTAATAGCTATTGTCCGTTATTGGTAGTTCAAGCTTAAGTGAACGATTTATTTAAAGGTAATACTTAATATTTTTTAGTTTTATAGGGTTCCGCAGGTAAACGCTCTTTACTTACTGGTCTGGTCCAAGATAAAACGCACAGTATCTGTGTTCACGGAGGGATAAAAGCCCGGGAGATATTTCACAATATCAACCGTAGGCTTTTTTTATTATTAAAGGAGTGTGGAAATATGAAGTGGTTTTTATTGGTTATTGCAGGGTTGTTTGAAGTATGTTGGGCTATTGGATTAAAGTATTCGCAGGGGTTTACAAAACTTATACCAAGTGTATTAACTATAATCGGAATGATAGCAAGTTTTTACTTCCTGTCATTAGC
>JAEYNI010000149.1 GCA_023412635.1 Bacillota bacterium | reverse complement strand
GCAGTGCTATAATTATGTAGAGCGGCAATCTGGTAAACCGACAGAATTATCATTGGAATGATGATAACAACAGCTACAAGGGAAAACTTAAGCCTTAAGGGATATTTAATTGGTTTTTCATAATTATAACTTCTCATTCTTCACCTTTACCCTGCAGCCTGTATTCGGAGGGTGTACAATTCTGTGTCTTTTTAAATATGTAACTGAAATAATGGGAATCAAGATATCCCACTAAAAATCCAATCTCTGTTATCTTTTTCCCAGAACATCTTAAATAATCCTTAGCCTTCTCCATACGGATGTTCGTAAGATATTCGATAAAGGTCGTGCCGGTTTCCTGATTAAAAAGTGAACTAAAATAATTGGGACTCAGATTAACGGTAGATGCCACCTGGTCTAGCGAAAGATCACTCATAGCAAATTTTAGATTGATATACTCCTTCGCCTGTTCAATAAGACCGGCATATCTTTTCTGACTGTTTTTATTACGTAGATCGATGGCTTCTTTCAGTATAGATTTATAAAATTTACTACAGTCCTCAAAACTGGAAAGATGTTCAATGACACTATTCATTCTCTTGAGGCTGTTGTCTATCTTCTCCCTTGGGTACTTCATGGTCTTAAGGAATTTAATGATAGCAGAATAGCCATCCATTATGATATAATGCCGAAAAATGGTTGACCTCATAGCATTGGAACCAAACCCGTCAAAATAGCTGTCTACAAATTCATCAACATCATGAATGGTACCTCTCTTTAAGAATTCTTCCAATGAATTTCTATCAAGCTTCTCAAGATTTAGTTCACTGACGTTAATCCTGTTTCCTACCTGGGCCTTAATGTTACTAACATCATTATAAGATAAAAACTGATCCCTGCTTTCGAAATAACGAAGGGAGAAAGCACTGTTAGCATCAAGATAGGACTGCTGTATGTCACGGATACGATGAACAACTCTACCAATTCCACCAAAATAATGTGCCTTTTCTTCACAGATGCCAATTAATAAATCACACAGTTCCTGAGTTAACTGATTAATCCTCAATTCATTTTCGCCTGTAAGTATAAAAGCCCATCCATCCATACCACGCTCAAATATTTTTATGTCAGGAAATCTGCTCAGGGCTTGAGTCATTTTCATTTCACAGTGTACTATATCATTAGAATATTCGTACATATCCTCTTGTCCTTTAAACTGAAACAGTAAAACACAAAAAACTCTTGCCACCATATCAATTCCAAGTTCCTCTTCCTGTTCAATAATCTGTGAAAGAGACATCTTTCCGCTGACCAGTGCATTAAAAAAGTCTTTTCTTTTTTCTACCTGTTTCTGATAAACCAACTGCTGATACTGTTCGATTATTTGTTTTTCTTTCCGTTCTTTTTCAATTACTGCAGCGGCATTTTTTACTGCAGCCATCAGCTTACTGGATGTTATCGGCTTAAGCAGATATTCACTGATACCAATATCAATTGCTGTTTGTGCATAGCCAAAATCACTATATCCGCTGATAATAATGATTTTCAGCTGAGGCATATCTTTTTTTAATAATTTACTTAACTCAAGACCGTCCATAAACGGCATTTTTATATCTGTAATCAGAATATCGGGCTGTTCTCTTATTATGAGCGGATAAGCCAATTCACCATCACTCTCATCTCCGACTATTATAAACCCCTCTTCTTCCCAATGAATTTTGTTCTTGATACCATCTCTTATTACAATTTCATCTTCCACTAAAAAAACCTTATACATTATTTTCCTCCGAAAAATTATAAAGTATATAAATAAATTATCATAATATTTAGTGGTTTTGTTAATTTTTTTCAAGCCTATAGTGGAATTATCAAATTTATTAAGACATGGAAACAAGAATAACTGAATTTATTAAGGAAACAAGCAAATACTAAAGGATATTAATATGCAAAGGAGATACTTATGGAAAGAATATTGCAAACAAGATTGCAGGAAAAACTGGACCAGTTAAAGGAAGCCTCCCGACCAGAACCCATACGTTCAGATGGCTGTGGAGCACTAGATCTGGGTCCGAGAAATCTGAAGAGAGATGAGGAAAATCCTGATATGCTGGTCCCACCGGCTACAGATAAAGGGCTCATTCCCAATCTGAAATTTTCATTTTCTGATACAAATATGATTCTCAGACCAGGTGGTTGGTCCAGAGAAATCACAAAGCGGGAACTCCCTATTTCTGACACCTTTGCTGTTGTAGATATGAATCTCTCTCCGGGAGTAAGAGAAATGCATACGCATCAACAATCTGAGTGGGGCTTTCTTCTGGTTGGAGCCTGTCGTGTTACCGCAGTAGATGAAATGGGAAGAAGCTTTGTTGCAGACATCCATCCCGGTGAAGGCTGGATCTTCCCAAAGAATATTCCTCATAGTATACAAGGACTCCACGAAGGCTGTGAATTTTTAATGTTCTTTGATAAAGGAGAATACTCAGAGCATAATACTTTTTCCATCTCGGAATTATTTGCCCATATGCCCATGGATGTTTTGTCGGCGAACTTTGGAGTGCCGGAGGAAACATTCAAAAGCATTCCAAAAAAGGAGGTTTATATTACAGACGGAGGTGACCCTGGAACCATAGATTCCCAAACCGTTGCGTCTCCTACAGGGAAGGTTCCTAATTCGTATAAGCATGAGCTTTGCAACGTACAGCCAATCAAAGGCGACGGAGGAACAGTTCAAATTCTTGACCATCGTAATTTTCCCGCCTGTGAAACTGTATCAGCTGCTCTTGTAACAGTAGAACCGGGCGCAATGAGGGAAATACACTGGCATACAAATCAGGACGAATTCCAATATTATATTAAGGGCAAGGCAAGAATGACGGTATTTATGCCGGGGCCTAAAGCTCGTACTTTTAATTATAGTTCTGGAGATGTTGGCTATGTTCCGGTAGGTGGTTTCCATTATGTACAGAACATCGGCAATGAACCTCTACAGTTTCTTGAAGTCTTTAACAGCAGTCATTTTGCCGATATGTCACTTGCTCAGTGGATCGCTATGACACCCCGCGAAGTGGTGAAATCAATATTAAATCTTCCTGATGAATTCCTTGATAATATTCGGAAGGAAAGTAATCCTGTGGTAAAATACCAAAACTATGCATTTCCAAATGCCAAAAACACACCTCAGAACATATGCTACTTTAAAAATTTTGATTTTAAAGCGCCTGCCGACCCGGATGATAAAAACTATTCTGTATAAACAGGTATTAAAAGTATTACAAAAATCGGGCCAACAATTCCTTTTTAGCCCGATTTTTATTTATCAGGATAATTTTAGAGACTGTTGTATAATTTACTCCCACTTGAAAAACTTTATGGCTACAAATGAACAAATTAATGCTATTGCAATCATAATGACAACGGGCAATAGAACATTGTCCATCGGCAAGTCCAAGGTTGCCGATTTTAGTATTTTGATCCCTTGTGTCAACGGTAAGACGTTTGCAGCCTTCTGCATTGTTGCGGGCATTATTTCATAAGGAAGCGTTGCCCCTGAAAAAATCAGCATTGGAAAATACAATACGCTTGCGATAATACCTGCCACCTTTGAATTCTTGGCTATGCCACCCACCATCATTCCAATGCTGAACATAGAGACTATTACCAACATCCATCCAAGAATAAAGTGTAATATACTTCCCTGCATTTCGAAACCAAAAAAAATTTTTGCCACAGCAAACAATGTAAGTAAGGAAATTAAAGAATATAGAAGATATATGGTGACCTCTACAAGCAATATAGTAACAGGGCTTATTGGAGTTACCTTAAATCTTTTGAGAATTTGCTTACTTCTATAATCGGATACCACCAAGGGCAATCCCATAACTCCTCCTGCACAAATCGAAATGCTTGCCAAAGCACCAAAGGATTGCTGAATGAACGTATAGCCTGCCCCTTCAAATGCAGGTTTACTCCCGTAAATTATGCCAAGAATGATAAGTACAATTAGAGGCATTATTATTGCAAAAATTAACATATCCAAACCACGCAGAGACAACTTCAACTCTGTTTTAAGCATCTTATTAAAAGCCTGCATTATCCACTACCTCCTCATCTGTATACCAAAGGTATGCATCCTCAAGTTTGTCATAAGGACTCTGATTAATTGCATCCGCAACTGTACCGAAAAATACCGGTTTACCCCTTTTTAGAATACATAACTCATCGCATAAGACTTCAACCTCGTCCATAAAATGCGAAGTAAGTAAAATCGTAAGACCACCAGCTTTAAGTCTTTTGAGTATCTGCCAAACATCCCGTCTGGCTCTTGCGTCAAGACCGGTAGTAAGTTCATCCAAAAACACAACTTGTGGCTTTGGTATTAATGCAAGCACAATAAACAAACGCTGTT
>JAEYNI010000122.1 GCA_023412635.1 Bacillota bacterium | reverse complement strand
TTCTGAACGTTGGCTATGAAAAGGTACTTGCAATGCAGAACCCAAATAACCTTAGTGCGTCTGAGATAATATCGACCTATGCCTATAAAATTGCACTGGTGTCATCAATACCGGACTTTGCTTATTCTACGGCAATAGGATTATTTCAATCAGGAGTAGGTCTTGTATTGCTGTTGGTTGTGAATAAAATTAGTAAAAAACTTACCAGTGAAAGCTTATGGTAACTAATTTCAGAGATCATTGCATAAATAATTCATTATAGAAGGGGATTTGGAATGAAGACCAAACATTGTATACAGGACAGAATATTTAATATTACTAATCATACTCTTCTGGCTATATTTTTGCTGGCTGTGATGTACCCGTTTATTTATTTGATAAGTTGCTCATTTAGTTCGGGAGACGCATTGATGACCGGAAGAGTTAAATTATTGCCGGTTGAGCCGACATTATTGGGATATAAAACAGTATTTGCCTATGGTCCCATATGGACAGGATATTTGAACTCTCTTATTTACATGGTAACAGGAACCAGCGTAAGCGTAGTGTTAACTATTATGGCATCCTACCCACTTTCAAGGGATGATATAAAGGGAAAGAAATTTTTCATGGGAATTTTCTTATTCACAATGATGTTTAACGGGGGACTGGTACCGACATATTTGCTGGTCAAACAATTACATATGATTGACACCATTTGGGCTATTATATTGCCCTCAGCCTTGAGTGCATATAATGTCATCGTTGCGAGAACTTATTTCAAACAAAATATACCTTCAGAGCTACTGGAGGCTTCCAGATTGGATGGCTGTGACGATTTCAAGTTCTTACTTAAAATAGTAATTCCACTGTCAAAGCCCATAATAGCTGTAATCAGTCTTTGGGTGGCAGTAGCTTTGTGGAATTCATATTTCTCAGCATTAATATATTTACGCTCAGAAGACAAATATCCGTTACAGCTTATATTAAGAGGAATTCTTCTTATGGGAAGTACAGATTTGTCGCAATCTGGGGTTGATCCTGAAATAAGGCTCAGGAATCAGTATCTTGGCGAAATGTTGAAATACGGTACTATAGTAGTTAGCAGCCTTCCGCTAATGATACTCTATCCTTTTGTTCAGAAGCATTTTGTGAAAGGCGTTATGATAGGATCGGTAAAGGGTTAAAAACAAATAATAAAAATATTTTCTTATGAGCTCAAAGAAAATGTTTTATTATCATAAAAACAATTTAGGAGGAAAAGTCATGAAGAAGTTTGTATCAAAAGCTGTTATTTGTGCCTCGGCCATAGCTTTGTTATTGACAGGCTGTGGAGCAGGAACCAATACTGAAAGCACTTCAAGTTCAACTGCCGTTAATTCAAGTGTTGAGGCTCAAAAGTCCGAAATTACATTTCCATTAAAGGAGAAAGCCACTTTAACTGCATTCGTAATGACTCCTTATTCTGGTGAGAACGGTGATTACAAAAACAATTATGTTACAGATTATCTAGAGAAAGAGCAAAACATAAAAATTGATTTTCAACATGTTGTTACAGGAGATGACGGAAAAACCAAGCTGAACTTGCTTATGGCCAGCGGAGAAACATTACCGGACATATTCCTATCAACAAAATGGTCCAAAGCTGAAACTATGCTGTATGGAAAGCAGGGCCTCGTTATTCCGTTGAATGATTACTTAAAAGATGCACCTAACTGGAATGAATTAAACAAGGTAAGTCCGTTAAGATTGGGAGATATAACAATGCCTGACGGAAATATTTACTGCTATGGGGACGATAATGAATGCTTCCATTGCATGTTCCAGGCAAGAATGTGGATTTATAAGCCATGGGTAGACAAACTGGTAGGTGGAAAAATACCTACAACTACCGATGAACTGTATACCTTCTTGAAGGCTGTTAAAGAGAAAGATCCTAACGGCAACGGAAAGGCCGACGAAGTTCCATTTACCGGTAATATTGCTGCAGGAGGTTGGGCAACTGATCCTACAACATTTATAACAAATGCATTTATTCAGAACAATAACATATTGTCAAATACCAACCCGGTTGTAGGTGCAGGCTTTGTTGTAAATAATGGTAAGGTTGAATTCCAGTTTACAAAAGACGAATACAAAGATGCATTAACATACTTAAACAAGCTTTATAAAGAAGGTTTACTAGACTCACAGACCTTTACCCAGAATGCAGACCAGCAAAAGGCTACTGTACAGGGTACTCCTCAATTGGCTGCCATGGCGCCAGGTGGCTGGTGGCCATGTAATACAGATGAACTTTTAAAAGAGCAGCCAGGTTCATATCAAGACTGGGTTATTTTAGAGCCTTTAAAAGGACCAAATGGAGTACAGCTGGCTCCTTACTATCCAACAAACTATTTCCAGAGCAACTATGGTTTAGTATCTGCTGACTGTAAAAATCCTGAATTAGCTGTTAAATTCTTTGATCTCCTCGGATCAGAAGAAATGACTCTGATTACACAGAATGGACCTAAGGGTATAGCATGGGATTATGTAACAGAGGGAACTTCAATTGCAGGTGGACAGGCAAAATGGGAAAAGATACCTGCCAAGAAATTGAGAAGCAGTGCAATGCCTGACTATAGCGATGAAGGCTTGGATTTTGTAAAATATGTATGGGATCCAGATGCAGTTATGACCCACAATACTAATGACTTCAGACTTAGCCAGTACTGTGCTAACCCTGAGACCAGCGTTGAAGCATTACTTTATCAATGTGGTAAGGCATACTCAAAGTACAAACCTGACGACAACACAATGCTTCCAAATCTCGCTTACTCAGAAGAAGATGCTAAAAAAATTGCTGATTACACAGTATCAATAGGTAAATTTGTAAATCAGGCTACTGTTCAGTTTATTACAGGTGATCTTGATCTCAATACCTGGCAGACTTATGTAG
>JAEYNI010000068.1 GCA_023412635.1 Bacillota bacterium | reverse complement strand
AGTACTGTGAGTATCTTAATTATAATGCTCATAAAATATTTGCCTTTGATGAAAATGTCCTTCAATTCCTTGCAAAAAGAAATGTCTCAATAAAAGGACATGTTGTCGAACAGGATGAGAAAGAAGAGGATTTAAGAGCTATTTTGAATTTGGGGCATACTATAGGACATGCTATAGAGACGGTTCAAAATTTCAAGCTATTGCATGGGGAATGTGTTGCTATAGGCATTGTTGGAGCCTTTAGACTATCATATTACATGAATATCCTGCCCGAGACAGTAGTGGAACAGGTTAAGTCCATGCTTTTAAAACTTGAACTTCCTGTTTCGCTACCGGGTATGGATGTAGAAAAGGTCTACAACCAGATATACCATGACAAAAAGGTAAAGGATAACAAACTGAAATTCGTGCTTCCAAGGAGAATAGGTGAGGTATTCCAATGCACAATTGATGATATTGATTTGCTGAAAAAAGTTTTGCGGGATATTACTAAATAGATTGATTAATGTTATGTAATTACCGTCGGGAAAATCCGGCGGTAATTTTTTTGTATAAATATAGACTAATTTAACAAATATAATGTTATAAAAAATATTAAAGGAGTTAGTCTGACAGATGGCAAACAATAATCAGCTTTTAGACCATTTAAGCAAAAAAATTGATGAAATGTCCTTGAAAATGGAGAAGATGAAGTTTGTTGATTATGTTTATTTTCTGGAACATCCCAGAAAAATGTTATGGGCTAACTTTATAAACGGGTTGGCCAGAGGTTTTGGGATTGCAATTGGTTTTACCATATTGGGTGCTGTAGCTATTTATTTTTTGAATAGAATAGTACAGTATAACCTCCCGTATATTGGAGAGTTTATCAGTGATATAGTCAAGATTGTTCAAAGTAGTATGCGAAATGTCAGATAAGAAAAAAATAATTAATTCAGGTTTAATACTATTTATGTCACTGCAAAGCAGCGGAATGGAGAGTTAAATGGAAAAGCATAGATTGGACCAACTAAAAGAGACCTTAGAAAACCAGGAAAAAAATATGATTGAAACTATGAGGACAATGCACAGAAACGGGGATGCTGACATGAGCGAGCACTACCCAACTGAGTTGTCAAATTATGACAATCATCCTGCAGACCACGGTACTGAACTTTATACTCTTGAGTTAAATATGGCCTTAAAGGTTCATGAACAGACAAAATTAAATGATATACAGAAGGCTTTAAAGAAATTTGAAAATGGCACATATGGAAAATGCGAGCATTGCAATAGGGAAATAGGTTATGAAAGACTTGAGGCTAAGCCCAGTGCCGGTTTATGTTACGAATGCGAAATGGAGTTGGAGTCAGCAGAAAGAAATACGGCTGATCAGCAGTATGGTGAGGTGTTTGATTCTCCCTTCGGAAGAAAATATCTAAACAGCCAGGAAGATGACGAATTTGAGGGTATGGATCAATTAAACGACGTCATAAAATACGGTTCTTCGGATTCACCTCAGGATATGGGTGGGTACGCCGATTTTGAAGAATACTATACCAATGAGATTGATAATCAGGGAATAGTTGAAGAGATAGATAAAATATCCAATCAGCAATATAAGGATCAGCTGCCGTAATTTGAATGTAAACCAGTTAACAATTTTGAATAAAACTATACAGTGAAATTTGGTATATTCACATGAAGCAGATCATAGAGTAATTAAAGGGTTCCGGTGTTTGGAACTCTTTTTCATGGGTTTAGTGCAGGAATTGTTATGGGTTCAGTGAAGGATTTGACATAGGTTTAGTGTTTGATTTGAATTGAATTTCCAAATTGGTAGTGCTAAAATAGGCATTGCGGGGCAACAAAATATTTATGCAAGTAACTGAACCTGTTGTGATATAATATATAGGGCTGCAAGTCCTGCTCTTACAAATATGCTGGTGTGGCTCAAAGGCAGAGCAGCGGTATCGTAAACCGCAGGTTGGAGGTTCGATTCCTCTCACCAGCTCCAGTGGATAAAATCCTTAGAATTGTAATGGTTCTAAGGATTTTATATACTCATCGAT
This sequence comes from Bacillota bacterium, assembly GCA_023412635.1. GTDB lineage: Bacteria > Bacillota > Clostridia > Acetivibrionales > DSM-1351 > Ruminiclostridium. The sequence goes on along the minus strand of JAEYNI010000068.1, from coordinate 4,260 downwards.
GTTTATATAATTTATAGGTTTGTATTTCCTGTTGCCAAGCCAGAAATGATTTATCTTTTCACTAAAGATGTTAATACTAAACATTTGACTCTGATTGTGGTATAATAATTATAAAGGAGTTGATGATATGTCTCCGAAAATGCTTTCTAAACGGTTAACAGCAGTAAAACTTGCCAATGCCGTGAACAAAATAGAAGGTGTCCCAGTAACGACTCAAGCTAAAAAACTCTCTGCTCAGTGGGCACGAGGAGAAATTTCTGGTTCTGCGATGAAAGCTGCTCTTATTTCAAAGCACAAACGTCCAGCTACTGGTACACCTCATGACTGATCCTTATCTTTACGAAGGAAGCTCTGTTCTGCGCAATCTTCTGAATATCCATGACCAAAAGGAATTAGATTTAGCGGAGGCTGAGCTTTCTCGCGCAAACATGATGTTGCTGTATGAGCAGGGCTTTAATGATTTCTCAACAAAGGGAATCAAGACAATTCATAAGGTTTTATTTGAGGACATGTACGACTGGGCAGGAGAATTTCGTACTATAAACATCCAAAAACGTGAACCATTGTTAGCTGGAATCAGTATATGGTATGCTGACCCTTATAACATCAAAATGGACTTGGATACAGCTTGGAAAGTTATTAATAAAATTCCTTGGAAGGAACTAAGCCGCGAGGAGTTTGCCGCTCAGATCACTAGAAAATTTCCGCTGCTGTGGCAGGTACATCCCTTCCGTGAGGGAAACACACGAAGTATTGTAATGTTAATGACTTTTTTCATTGAACATTTCGGATATTACTTTGGCAAAGACCTTTTGGCTGCCAGTGCGGGATATGTTCGCAATGCTTTTGTGATGGCATGCCTTAACCGATATTCAGAATTTGAGCATCTCGAGAAAATCTTACTGGATGCAATCTGTACTGACCCTATTGAATATTCTGATGATTGGGATCAGGAAGAATCAATGCTACATGGGGAAAAGTATCAGAAATACCAGACAAAAGATTACAAGCCCATTTCACACGAATACCGTGTTGATGACGATGAAGCAAAGCGATAATACTACTTTACGAACTACCAGCGGTTGGAGGTTCGATTCCTCTCACCAGCTCCAAAGAAAGCCGTAAATCTTTGATTTGCGGCTTTTGTAATGTAATATGCCTGACTTGTACCTCTCAATTTCGTGCAAGAAAAGAGAGGATTTTAACTAATCATAAAGCTATACTTTTTAGTAAGGAGTAGATCGAGTGGAATGGATTGAGCATTTAAACAAGGCTATGAATTATATTGAAGAACATTTAGAGGATGGAGTCGAACTTGAAAAAGTTGCTGAAGTTGCGTGCTGTTCGGCTTTTCACTTTCAAAGAATGTTTTCGTATATAGCTGATATTCCTTTATCGGAATACATAAGGCGTAGAAAAATGACCCGTGCGGCTTTGGATTTACAGAGTAATGACCGTAAAATAATCGATATTGCTATGAAATATGGCTACGATTCACCAACTGCTTTTACACGTGCCTTCAGGAGTGTACATGGCATAGCGCCTTCAGAGGCAAGAACTGCAGGTGTTCAACTCAAAGCATTTCCGCCGATTAGCTTCAAACTCACCGTAAAAGGAGAAGCAGAAATGAACTACAGAATAGTTAAGAAAGAAGCATTCAGGATAGTTGGAGTAAAGAAACACTTAAACATTGATATTGAAGAGAATTTTGCAGAAGTTCCAATGTTTTGGCAAAAGACAACCGAAGGCGGTCAAATACCTGACATAGTCTCACTAATAAACAGGGAGCCCCTGGGACTTTTAGGGGTCAGTGCCAGCATGAATGGTACGGATTTTGATTACTATATTGCCGTTGCCACAGATAAGGAGGCTCCAGTAGGAATGCACGAGTACATTGTTCCTGAATGTACCTGGGCAATATTTGAATGTGTCGGACCTCTACCTGAAGCACTTCAGGAACTTCAAAAACGTATTGTTACTGAGTGGCTTCCAGCATCGGGTTATGAATATGCAAATGCGCCTGATATAGAGGTTTATTCTGAAGGTGATCAACGTCAGCTTGATTATAGATGTGAAGCATGGCTTCCTATTGTCAGGAAAGCATGATATTTTTTTAGAATGGAGATCAAAAATGGTACATGTTGTATATTGTGATGACAAGGAAAAGGTTATGGATAAAATCCTTGATGGGACTAAAACAATGATCATCAGAGGTGCAGCAGGGAGAAAAATACCCCATAGCCGGGTATTTAGAGGTGAGACACTGTATTTCATGAAAAGAGGTTCTAAACAGATTACTGCTACAGCAACCGTTTCAGACGTGCAAAACTATATTAAGCTAACTGATCAAGAAATAGACCGGATTATCGAAGAGAATCAAAATAAGCTCAGTTTATCAGACAAGCAAAGGGAAAGATGGCACAAAAAATGTCTGTGTCTCATTGAATATGAAAAGGTTAAAGTTATACCACCAATGGATTTTATTCATCAAAGTAATATGGATGATTGGCTAATTATTGAAAGAATAGAGGATGTAGTAGCTGGAACAAGTGTCCCATATAACTATGAGAAGTCTCGATTTTAATAACAGCAAAGAGGTATTCATATGAGGAATTATGTTGATTTTTGTACTACAGGAGATATCCAATGTGATGTTAAGGAATATTTTTCATTACATAATAGAAAGGATGTATATAAACACACGCTGGATGTTGTAGAAGAATTGAATTACATAAGAAATTTAACCGGGCATATTGAGGACGGCAGCTTAATAGCCTGTTATTGTCATGACCTTGGACAGATAGTAGAAAAAGAAGACATTGTTAGTTTCTGCCAAGATAATGATATTAGTTTATTGGAAGGAGAAAGGAGAATACCTTCCATTGCACATCAAAAAGTATCATGTTTTTTAGCTGAAAAGGTATTCAAAATAAGTAATTCAGAGATACTTGATGCTATAAGATATCATACCACTTCACGGAAAAATCCAGGGAATATTGAAATAGAAGTGTTTCTTGCCGATAAAATGAGCTGGAAAGAAGCTGGCTACAGGGAATTGGCATTTGAGATTAAAGAAACCATAAGGCGCTCAAAAGAAGCGGCAATGTTATACTATCTTGAAAATTTGAATTCCTGTAAAGATGATATCCCATTTTATCATCCTGATTCTCAGGAAGCCTATGATTATTTTAAGAATCTAGTTTTAGATAAAAAATAATTCTGTATAAATGTCAACCTTTTATGGTATACTATTATTTTAAAACTATCGAAGGGATGAACAGAATGGCAGAATTTTGTAAGTGTGGATCAGTTATGATTAACGGAAGTTGTACTAATAAAAAATGCAGCAACAAACTGGTGAAAGCAGCTTCTAAGACAAGAGTCAGCAAAACAGGCCGTACCAGAACAGTTAAGGAGACTCCAGCGGAGAAACCTGCTAGCAAAAGTACTAAAATAACAAGGGCATCTAAATGCATAACTTACCATATTAGTGAGCTTCCACTTAAAGAACAACCTAAGTAACAAATTCAAAAGCAGTGAAGATACATAAGTATCATAGTACTGCAGCATAACCAAAGTATAAATACGACAAAACGTCCTCAGCATGAGGGCGTTATTTATTTTTATTCTTTATTCTTCGATTTTATTTTTTCCAATATCCCACTCATTTGATATGCCCGAATATGTGAGATATAATATAAAATAAGATTAAACTATGTCAAGTGTTATAACGCAGATGGAGGTTAGCGTGAAAAATACATTTTGTAAGTCATCGTGCATTTCACGCAGCAAAAACCCGCTAAGCGGCTTTTTATTACTATTTGTATACGCGCTATGCGCGTAGATGGGGGTTAATATGGGGGTTAAGGAACAATATCTTGAAATATATAATACATACATTCAGCGAGAAGGCTCGGATAAGCTTCTAGAATATTTATTGTCTAAGTCCAGTGATTTCTTCTCTGCTCCGGCTAGTACAAGATTTCATGGTGCTTATGAGGGTGGACTTGCCGAGCATAGCATAAACGTCTACGAGTGTCTTAAAGATTATCTTTCCAGAGACAGAGTAAAACAGGTTTATCGCCTTGAGTATGACTCTGAGAGTATTGCAATTGTAGGTTTACTTCATGATCTGTGCAAGATAAACTGCTACAGGGTTGGAACAAGAAACGTTAAAGACGAGAACGGTGTTTGGCAGAGCGTTCCCACCTATGAATACGATGATAAATTGCCTTATGGTCACGGAGAAAAGTCGGTTTA
>JAEYNI010000041.1 GCA_023412635.1 Bacillota bacterium | reverse complement strand
TTTTGGCTGTGACTTTACCGTAAGTATTAACCGAAGCAACACTTGAATTGCTGCTTTTCCAGGTCGGTTCCTTCCCGCTTGAAGTAAAAGCCAGAATATTAAACTGGTCGCCTATGCTCAAATCAGCTGTATATTTTGAGAGCAAAACAAAGGAAATAGAATCTTTTGAACTTGCAGATACAGTTTGAACCTGTGCAGAAAAAAGAATCAGAATTAAACTTAAAAAGACTGAAAATAGGGTTTTCATTTTATCAGACATAAAATCCTCCATTCATAGAATGTGAGGAATAAATGCCAAAGAATTAGCAAACTTGTTATCAAGTTTAACATATATGTAATAAAATGTAAATAAGTATTGACATAAATAAACCTGTAATAAATATGTGCTTATAAATAATACAATTTATATTAGCGTATAAGTATTAAAAACCTTTTGACACTTCATTAATGTATCTGATGCCTTATTATGTTAACAGAAAGTCATAGCGTAGGTGGTTCAATAAGGATTCTTCTTTAAATAGGGGAAATTTTATGTTAAACTCTTTATTGATAAATGTTGGGTAACGTTTTGGGAATCTCGGTTTTATGTAAACTTTTGCAAGAACGAATTTAGCTTTTAATTATTATACCGAATTTTTTGGGGTGGTGTGTGTCTTGCAGATTAAAATCAAATTTAACAAATACAAAAAATTGTATGAAAACAAGAGCCTTCTTTGGGTTGGTGCTTCATTTGTTTTTTTCGCAATACTATTTATATTAATATATATTTTTGAACCCTGGTTTGACAGAATAATGAGTCCTACTACATATCTTTCCTGGCATACTATTTTTGAATTTATAAGTGTATTGATATCATTTTGCATTTTCATTCTGCCATATTATTCCTATAGCCAAAACCATAGCCTTAGAGCCCTGGTTGCAGCACATGTTTTTTTGGTTATGGGCTGCATTGACATGTTTCATACTCTAAGTTATAAAGGTATGTCTGATTTTCTAATAAAAAATGATTCTGCCAACAGAGCCACCACTTTTTGGATAATTGCCAGACTTGTTGGTGCCATAGGTATCACTGTACTTGGTTTTATCAAATTAAACAAAAAGTCCAGGATTAATAAAAGGATTGTTCTGTTGGGAACAGTATTCTTCTCTGTTGCAATACTGTATATTGTCACTTATTTCCCTGATTTTCTTCCAGCCATGTATTTAGAGGGTATAGGAGTTACGCCAATCAAAAAAAATCTAGAGTATTTAGTAATACTACTTTTTATTTTCTCCGGAGTGAGATTTATCCATCAGTATATTAATAACAAGGATAAGACGGAACTTATCTTTGCAGTAGCAATTATTGCAAGCATATTTAGTGAAGTAGCTTTTGTAAATTATTTTTCAGTATATGATGTATATAACTGTCTGGGGCATGTATTTAAATTTATATCCTACTTTCTAGTATTTAGAGTCACTTTTGTAAACAGCATAGAGAAACCTTACCGTGCGTTATATAAAGCGAAAGATATAATCAAGGCTGATGCCAGAAACCTGAACAAACTGGTAGAAGAACGGACAAGAGATCTCGCAAAAACCAACCAGAAGCTCCTGGAGGACCTTGATTATGCCAGGGATATCCAAAAAGCAATGCTTCCGGGAAAACTGCCGAATAATGAGCATGTATCGTTTCTTGCTCAATATTATCCGGCTGAAAGAGTTAGCGGAGATTTTTATAATATATTCAAGCTGGATGAAAAGAATATTGGTATGTACATAGGAGATGTCTCGGGACATGGGGTACCTGCAGCCATGCTCACAGTATTTTTGAATCAAAGCATAAAAACAGTTAAGGAACTTGACGGGAGCAGGTTTCAGATCATTAGCCCCGCTCAAGTGCTGGAGAATCTTTATAAATTGTATAATAAGGTACAATTTAAGGATGATGTATATATCCTGGCTTTGTACGCTATTTATAACACCGAGACAAAAGAACTGGTGTATTCGTCTGCCGGTATGAATGCCCAGCCTTTTATCGTCAAGAGAAATGCTCAGATACAGGAAATTGAAATTAGAGGATTGCCAATCTGTAGTCTTGCTGAAATCTGTTCAGCAGATTATGTTGATAAAAAAATTCAACTTGAAGAAGGAGATAAGGTTTTTTTCTATACGGATGGACTTGTGGAGTTAAATAACAGGCAGACCGGAAAGTCCTTCAATGTAAATGACCTGAAAAGGCTTCTTGGGGAGTATTATGGCAGAAGTACTTCAGAATTATATTACGAGATAGACAGGAATATTAAGGAGATTACTGGTAACGGGAGCCTTCGGGACGATGTGACATTTTTTATGCTCCAGGTTAATGAAAACTGATTACTATTGACAACGGATAAAAGAGAGCCACTAAAATGCTTTGGAATAGATGACATGAAAAACCGGCAGTAAAAATGACAGTGAATTTTCAGCAGTGAACAGGTTTATATCAACCCGAGATTTCTGAAAATTTCTTTACTCACATCAACCTTATTCAGAGTATAAAGATGGATACCTTGAACTTCAAACTTTAGTAAAGCTTCTATTTGCTTTGTGGCGTATTCAAGACCAGCTTTCTTAAAGTCCTCAGGATTGTCTTCATATTTTATAAATATTGATTTAAGACTATCAGGGACATAAGAACCTGATAATTCTGTTATAGTCTTAATCTGAGTCGGTGAGGTTATAGGCATAATACCTGCAGATATAGGAACAGAGATATTTGAACTGCGCGCGTTATCATAAAAGTTATAAAACTTAGTGTTGTCAAAAAATAACTGAGTTATCAGGAAGTCTGTTCCGGCCTCAACCTTGGACTTCAAATAGTATAAATCCTCTTTCTTGTTACGGGCTTCGGGATGCACTTCGGGATAGCAGGCCCCGCCGATACTGAGCTCGGGATTATTCCTTATGATGGATACAAGCTCTGAAGCATATTTAAAAGGACGGCCAAGATAGGCGCTGTCAGACATATCTTTTGGACGGTCGCCTCTAAGAGCCAGAACATTCATAATGTTGTTGGCTGATAATTCTTCAAGAAAATTCTGAAGAAGGCCTTCATCAAGAGAAACACTGGTAAGGTGAGCAAGTGCATCAATATTACATTTATTTTGAACGTAGGCTGCAATGTCCATTGTTCTCTTTCGTGTACCGCCGCCTGCGCCATATGTAATACTAATAAAATCAAGCTTTAAGCACTTAAGCTCATCCAGTACTTTGAATATCAATGAAATATCACTGTCCTCCTTAGGAGGAAATACTTCCAAAGAAAAAACAGTTTTTTTATTGTTATAGATATCCTTAATCATTAGCAACTTCCTTCTTTTGAAATATATGGTCTTGTCTAAGTAAAATTATAGCATAAAAAGTCAAAATAAGAACCCTTGCTTTCATTTTAATTTATAGTAAGATTGATATATGAGTAATAGAAAAATCTAGTATTGGAGAGGAGTGTGTCAATCAAATGGATAAAGTGAAAGAAGATCAATTGAGACAGGTTTTAAAAGCCGCTATTGAGAATAAAGAACTTGCAGGTGCAAATTTAATGATAATAAAGGACGGACAGGAAGTCTTCTATCATGAGGATGGCTTTGCAGACATTGAAGAAAATCTGCCTATCAGAAAAAATACTATTTTCAGAATGTATTCAATGACTAAACCCGTTACAGCTGCTGCTGTAATGATATTAATGGAAAGAGGGGTAATTGACCTCTATGAGCCTGTCAGCAAGTTCCTTCCAGGGTTCAAAAGTCAAATGGTAGCAGAGGAAAAAGGGATGGTGCCCGTTGAAAGAGAAGTAAATTTGAAAGATCTGCTCTCAATGACTTCCGGGCTTGTCTATGGTGGTATTGATAGGGCTGGACAGGAAACCGAGGCCCTGTTTCGGGAAATAGACGATAGGCTTTTGGGTGATAGCCCAATGGGAACTATTGAAGCTATGAACAAGCTGGGTAAGTGTGCTCTTGCTTTTCAGCCCGGAGCAGCATGGATGTATGGAACCTCGGCCGACGTGTTGGGGGCAGTTGTTGAGAGTGCAAGCGGCATGAGTTTCAGTGAGTTTCTTGATAAGGAAATATTTAAGCCTCTGGATATGAAGGATACGGCTTTTTGGGTTCCTGCTGAAAAGAGATACCGACTTGCAAAAGTATATGAATATGACGCCAATTCTGAACTAAAGCCGTATTTCGGAAATGATTTGGGTATTATCAATAACATGGACAGAATTCCGGCATTTGAATCCGGCGGAGCCGGGCTTGTATCCACTATAGATGACTACTCACGATTTGCCCGAATGCTTATGAATAAAGGATCGCTGGATGGTGTTCAGATATTAAAGCCCAAAACTGTTGAATATCTGACTTCATGCTCGTTAACCTGTGAACAGCAAAGAGACATGTGGCCTACGCTGAGCGGTTTCACCTATGGAAATCTTATGAGAATTATGACTGACTGCAGCAAAGCGGGAGGTTTATACAGTGAAGGAGAATATGGATGGGATGGTTGGCTGGGTGCATATTTCTGCAACTGTCCAAGGGAGAATCTGATTTTCCTGTTTATGATGCAGCGGACAAATAGCGGGACCATGCCTCTGACCAGAAAGCTTAGGAATATTATTCTTGCTACATAATTATGGTACGGCAATAATTTTAATTGAATAATATTAGTTCCAATACCTTAAAAATATATGAGACCGGTCGAAACCTTATCTTGATAAGATTTCGACCGGTCTTAATAATTGGTTCTACTAAACAACTTTGCGAAGCAAATTTCTTGATATAGCTATCTCTGTCCCTTGTCATAAGGAATACCTTCCGCCTTAGGTGCCCTGGATTTCTTCGAGGTAAATGCAAGGACCACCATTGTTGCAATATAGGGCAGCATCTTATAAAATGTTTGGTTTATATTCAATGCATCCAGGAAGGGAATAAGCGAAATGGAGTAGGCCAGTGTACGGAGGAAAGCAAAGAACAGTGCTGCAAACAGAATCTTGATGGGTTTCCACTGTCCGAATATCATTACAGCCAGTGCAAGGAACCCGAAGCCTGCGACTCCTGTATGGCCATTAACGTTACCGTCCATTACGCCTACTGCGTAGAAAAAGCCTCCAATACCACCCAAAAATCCCGAAATACTAACACCTGCGTAACGCATTACATACACATTTATACCAACAGAATCAGCGGCATGAGGATGCTCGCCACAGGCACGCAGACGCAATCCGAGTTTTGTCTTATAGAAGAATACAGTTGCAATAACCAGAAGCAGTAAGCCTATATAAACAGTTATATAAGTATTCTGGAAAAACAATCTGCCAAGTACAGGTATATCTTCCAGACCTGGGATCCCTTTAATATAGAAATCTACATTTGTAGTTATCCCGTCACTGTTAAAATACATTTTTGCAAAAAGCAGCATTGCTGCCGGTACAAGCATATTAAGTGCCGTGCCTGTAATGGTCTGATCGGCCTTCATAGTTACTGCGGCAAAGGATAATAACAATGAATATATAATTCCTCCGACAGCCGAAATAAGCATTCCGAAAAGTAATATCAGCTGCGGATCCATGGAACTGCCCTGAACAAGGTAGACAGACAGGCAACCGAACAAAGCTCCAAAGAGCATTATACCTTCAAGGGCAATATTGATCACACCGCTGCGTTCGCTGAACATACCGCCCAGAGCCACCAAAAGCAATGGAATGGCTACCGGAAGCGTATTTTGAATTAAATAATATATAGTGTCCATAATTTACGCCTCCTCCTTTTCAATAACCGCTTTTGATTTATTCAAATCAGCAGTGCTTTCGATACCAGAAGAATTCTCCTGGTCCCTGCCTTTTTTACGCTTTTTCAGAACTTTTACCACCGTTGAATTCATTAACATAGCAAAGGCTGAGAAGTAAATTATTACTGCAATTACAACATCAATTATTTCAGGCTTGAAGCCGTATAGACTTGCAAGTGTTCCGCCGCGTTGAATATGGGAAACAAACAAGGCCGAGAAAATAATTCCGATCGGACTACTGTTTCCGAGAAGTGCAACTGCTATACCATTAAAACCGTTGGCGGCTATAACATTTATCGGTTCATAGGTCATACTGCTGCCCGAGATAGTGGAAGGGGCCAGGATAGCGAAAGCACCGCCAAGACCTGCCATACCACCTGCTATCACCATTGTAAGGATTATATTCCGCTTACCGTTCATGCCGGCATAGGTAGCTGCGTATTTATTAAGGCCTGTAGCTTTAAGCTCATATCCGAAGGTGGTTTTATTCAAAATGACATAGAGAATTATAGCTACCACAATCCCAATTATAATAGATATATTGAGACTGGAATTCTTGATACCAAGTGAAGGAAGCTGTACCGCATCGGGAAGGTATGCCGTTCTCGTCTTTGAAGGAATATACATAACGGAATTACCTTGAATAAGCATGTCTACCAGGTACATTCCTATATAGTTGAACATAATCGAGGTAATAACTTCATTGACATTGAGCAGGGCCTTGAATATTCCGGGTATAAAGCCCCAAAGCATACCACCTACAAAACCTGCCAGAACACAGGCCAGCCAGTGAATACTATCCGGTAGGTCCCACATAAACCCAACGTATAAAGCGAAGAACATACCCATTGTGTACTGTCCCGAAGCACCTATATTGAACAACCCCATTTTAAAGGCAAAGCCCACAGCCAAACCGGTCATTAATATGGGAGTTGCAAAATACAGAACATCACCGACGCGCTTAAGACCACCAATGAGTACCATTTGAAAACCGGCTGCAGAATTTTCGGGGCTTGCAATAAACATTACAATAAACCCGAATATCAAGCCAAGAAATATTGCAAGCAGTGCAGCAGTAAAAGCTGAAAATCCCTTATAGTTAGTCAGCCTTTTAAAATCAAATTTTCGAGATGAAGAAACTGTATTGTTACTCATTGGCAATCTCCTTTACAGTATTACGTTTGGCTCCTGACATGTAAAGTCCGAGCTCCTGAACCGTTGTTTTTTTAGGATCCAGCTCTCCAACCAGTTCTCCCTCAAACATTACAAGTATTCTATCACTTACATTCATTACTTCATCAAGCTCAAGAGATACCAGCAGCACTCCTTTTCCGGCATCACGGGTGGCAACCAGCTGTTTGTGGATATACTCGATAGCTCCAACATCAAGACCACGGGTGGGCTGAACTGCTACAAGAAGTTCATGCTGCTTGTCTACTTCGCGGGCGATAATAGCTTTCTGCTGATTTCCTCCCGACATGCTGCGTACTACTGTCTCAGGGCCTTGTCCGCTGCGGACGTCATATTGCTCTATCAGCTCTTCGGCATAGGAGCGGACAGCCTGACTATTTATAAAACCTGCTTTTTGAAATGCGGGTTCCCAGTAACGCTGTAAAACCATGTTTTCTTGAAGAGTATAATCAAGTACAAGGCCGTGCTTGTGCCTATCCTCAGGGATGTGGCTCATTCCTTCTTTAGAACGGGTACGAATAGATTCCTTGGTAATATCCTTATTGCCAAGTTTTATACTTCCTCCGGCAATTTTCTCAAGGCCTGTCAGACCAGCCACAAATTCTGTCTGCCCATTTCCATCAATACCTGCCAGACAAACTATTTCTCCCGACCTTACATCGAAAGACACATTTTTGACAGCGTCATTTTTATGTGTCCTGGAGGGCATAGTGACATTCTTGACCGAGAGCACAACTTTTCCGGGTTTTGCGTCCTTTTTTTCCACTTTGAAGGTTACGTCACGACCGACCATCATCCTGGAAAGCTCTTCCTTTGTGGTGTCCTTGATGGATACTGTGCCTTTATATTTACCTTTCCACAGTACTGTACAACGGTCAGCAACAGCCATGATTTCATTTAATTTATGAGTTATAAACAATATTGATTTTCCCTCTTTTGCAAAGCCTCTCATTATTTCCATCAGTTCGTCAATTTCTTGAGGAGTAAGCACTGCTGTAGGTTCATCGAAAATCAATATGTTATTTTCGCGATAAAGCATTTTTAGAATTTCAACGCGCTGCTGCATGCCAACAGAAATTTTTTCTATCAGCGCATCGGGGTTGATTTTTAGTCCGTATTTTTCACTTAACTGTAATACTTTTTCTCTAGCTTCCTTTTTCTGCAGAAAGCCAATTTTACTTGGTTCAACACCTAGAATGATATTTTCAAGAACTGTAAAGATTTCAACTAGTTTGAAATGCTGGTGAACCATCCCTATCCCAAGGGCATTAGCGTCGTTGGGGTTGTTAATTTTGACTGGCTTTCCGTTCATTCGGATTTCGCCTTTTTCTGCCTGATACAAACCAAAAAGTATACTCATAAGAGTAGACTTTCCGGCACCGTTTTCTCCCAGTAGGGCATGAATTTCGCCCTTTTTCAGTTGAAGGGTAATATTATCATTTGCTATAATCCCCGGAAACTCTTTTGTTATATTGAGCATTTCAATAATATATTCTTCCATAAGTTTAAGCTCCCATCTGCGTGCCGAGCACGTAGTTTAACTCCAATAAAATAAAAGGGGAAGGTGCTTCCTTCCCCTTTTAAGGGCATTTCAAATAATATAAGCCCGTAACTTATTTTATATTATCTTGTTGTAACTTTAACCTTCTTAAGATTTAATTGTGAAGTCAGTTCATCTGCTGTTGCATATCCTGTTTCAGCAGCAACTTTGATGGTATTGATTGGTTTTACTGAACCATCTTTAAGTGAAGCATATATTGGCTCATAATCAGCTTTTTTGAAGGATTTGAATCTGTCAAAGGCATCGGCCTTTTCGTCTCCGATTACAGAGGTAGGAAGACCTATACCATCGTTTTTAGCATCAAAATAAGTGGTGGTTCCGGCAAAAGTATCCCAATTATTATTCTTGTAGATAGAAGCAAGTACCTGGTAAACAGAACCGCCAAGCTCCTTCATGGCTGAAGTAATAACTGTATCACTGTCATATCTCTGGTCAACATCGACACCTATAACCTTTTTACCTGCTTCTTTAGCAGCTGACATAACACTTAGACCAACTTTACCTCCGCAGGCAAAAATGGCTTCTGTACCTTCCTGATACATAGTTTTAGCGGTTGCCTTATTAGTGTCATTTTCATCGAAGTTACCTGTATAGTGATAAGTAACTGATATTGAACCATCTGCAAGGCCTAATTTTGCAGCCGCAGCTTCAGCACCCTGCAGGTAACCGTAGCCGTACGCCTGAACTGCAGGAACAGCCATACCGCCCATGAAACCAAGCTTAGTATAACCGTCAGCAACAGCAGCATAGCCAGCCAGATAACCAGGTTCTTGTTCTGCATATTTTACATTGGCAACGTTCTTTTCAGTTTTAAAGGTTTTGTAATCAGCTGTATGCGGCTCACCATCGAGAAGTATGAATTTAACCTCAGGATATTTTGTCTGAGCTTCGAATATTGGTACCTCGAACAGGTAGCCAGGTGTTACAATAACCTTTGCTCCGCCTGTTACAGCTAGGTCAATAGCTGCGAGGTAGCCTGCATCGGAGGCTTCCTCTGGCTTATAATACTTGTGGGTGATTTTATTTTCGTCAGCAAACTTAACTACACCTTCCCAGGAACCCTGATTGAAGGATTTGTCATCGATATTACCTTTATCGGTAATCAATGCGATTTCAAAACCATCACTGCTTTTTGAGCCTGCGCCACAACCTGCAAGCATCGCGCAAACCATAATAAGAGCCATCCCTATTGCTAAAATCCTCTTCATTAAAAATTGCCTCCCTAATTTTAATTTTATATTTCCATATATATTTTAGCATCACTTGCCAAAATAGTACAACCATTATAAGTTAATTTTACTTCTGCATATAATCGTATGATTTATTTAATTTATTATATATAAGTAATAGCATGTTTTTAACTAAGATTTTTTATTGAGATATTATTAAATTACCATAAAGAGCTTTGCTAACCATCTGAAGGACGGACGGGAAATATCACCGGATACTTTGGGAGAACTTTTTCTTTGTGTGTTGATTACCATTAAATATATACTTATAATATAATGTAATATGATATAGAGTTGTATCGTATAAAATTGTTTTATGGTAGAACGGGAGGAAAGGTTAATGCCTATTACTGAAATCTTGTCAAAAAACGCCGAGCTATACGGATCAGAAATTTGTCTCACCGAAATTAATCTAGACCTACAGGACAGCCACAACATCATTTGGAAGGAATACGAGTTAATTGAAAACAATCCGGCTGGTGAATACCGCCGAGACATGACCTGGCGCGTCTTTAATGAAAAGGCCAACAGAATGGCCAATCTCCTTTTGAAAAGAGGAGTCAAAAAAGGAGATAAGGTAGCTATTCTTATGATGAACTGTCTCGAGTGGCTGCCCATTTATTTTGGAATCCTTAAAGCCGGCGCCCTCGCAGTCCCAATGAACTTCCGGTACACAGCAGAAGAAATTAAGTATTGTCTTGAATTATCTGAAACCACAGCACTGGTTTTCGGACCTGAATTTGTAGGAAGAATAGAAGCCATATATGAGCAGATTCCCCAGGTGAAAATTTTGTTCTTTGCCGGTGAAAACAGGCCTACCTTTGCCGAAAACTATGACCGCCTGACTGCTAATTGCTCCTCGGAAGCTCCAGATATCGAGCTTTCCGATGAAGAAGACGCGGCTATTTATTTTTCCTCAGGAACCACGGGTTTTCCAAAAGCAATATTACATACTCATAAGAGCTTGATGTCTGCCTGCTATACAGAATACTATCATCATGGACAAACCCGCGAGGACAATTTTTTGTGCATTCCGCCGCTGTACCATACCGGAGCAAAAATGCATTGGTTCGGGAGCTTCCTGGCTGGCAGCAAGGCAGTAATCCTGCGAGGTATTAAACCTGATTGGATATTGAAAACAGTATCAGAGGAGAAAATAACAATAGTTTGGCTCCTTGTACCATGGGCGCAGGATATTCTCGATGCTATAGACAGAGGAGACGTAAGGCTTGAGGATTATGAGCTGTCGCAATGGAGATTGATGCATATAGGCGCTCAGCCTGTTCCTCCAAGCTTGATCCGCCGCTGGAAAAAGTATTTTCCTCACCACCAGTATGACACCAACTATGGATTAAGTGAATCCATTGGCCCTGGCTGTGTTCATTTGGGAGTTGAAAACATACATAAGGTTGGAGCCATAGGTATACCCGGCCACGACTGGGAAGTGAAGATAACTGATGAAAGCGGTATTGAGGTATCTCAGGGGCAGGTGGGAGAATTGGCTGTAAAGGGCCCTGGAGTTATGAAATGTTACTTTAACGATCCTGAAGCAACGGATGCCGTACTTAAGGGCTGTTGGCTGTTTACGGGAGATATGGCCAGAATGGATGAGGACGGTTTTATATACCTTGTAGACAGGAAGAAGGATGTCATAATAAGCGGGGGAGAAAACATATATCCTGTTCAAATAGAAGACTTCCTGAGAGCGCACAAGTCCATCAAGGATGTTGCAGTAATAGGTCTGCCTGACAAGCGTCAGGGAGAGATTGCGGCAGCTATTATAGAGCTCAAACCTGAATGTGCCTGTACCGAACTTGAAATCGAAGCTTTCTGTGCTTCACTGCCACGTTATAAACGTCCAAAGAAGGTAATATTTGATACCGTACCGAGGAACCCTACAGGAAAGATAGAAAAACCAAGGCTCAGGGAAAAGTTCGGAGCGTCCAGCCTGGTAGCTGCTCAAAATGAAATAAAATAAGCAGCCTGCAGATAGACCGAAACATAGTATCATTAAATAAGGATAAGGTCCGGATAAGAATAAGGTCCGGCATAAAGTGCACCCCCTAATGTTGGATGAAAAATCTGATAATGGAGGTGTTCTTTTTTGGCTCATAAAATCCCTACCTGCATTTACAAGCCCAAAGGTATATTTTATAAAAGCATTTTACCCTTTGCCAGGTAAATTAATTCCAATATATTGACTTTGCAGGCAGACAAATATATAACAAAAAAAGTATAATTATGATAATATGTAACAAATTTTTTAGATAAAATTATTTACAAATATTCTACATAAAACCTGTTTTATAAGGTAGAATGAAAATATATATTCGGGGGCGGATGTGGCTGGATGAAAATCAAGAGGAACAGAAGAACGTTAAAGAAGAGAATAAAGAGGGCAACATCATTATCAGCCCTGATAACAGTTCTTTTTATGAGTGGAGTTATTATACTGATAATTCTGGCTGCATCTCGTAACTTTGCTGCATATCAGTCGGATGTCATGAGCTATTCCATCCAGAAGGAATTAAATTCGGGTCAAGTTATGAATAGTCTGGGAATCAAAAGTATTAATGAATTGAACGAGGGTGATTCACGCTTGAACGAATGGGTGGACAATATAACCAGGAATTCAATAATTAATACCATAATTCCTTATGACAGCGGCGTGAGTGAATTTCACATAAGAATTGAAGTACAGAACAAAATTATTTACTCCAATGAGTTGGAAGCAGAGGAGCAGAATAATCAAAATAGCAGTGAGCTTTTTAAGGATACAGAAGCTGTCAAACCCATTATGGATTCAAATAACAATAAGATCGGAAATATTTATGTAAGGGTAAATCCCCAGTTCCTTTTGGTACTATTAGTACCTATTTTCACAGTAATTATCAGCTTAAGCGGTTTGGCACTTATTATAGCGAAAATTCTAAGCATGTTTCTTGTCATACCGATTATTAATCCTTTGAAACAATTGGAAGCTAAGGTAAAAGCGCTGGCCGAGGGAGATCAGGAAAGGGCAGCCAACACTGATATTGTATTAAAAAAGCCCTTGAGAGAAATTGAATCTCTAGCTGATTCAACTAACTCTATTATGAAAAAACTAAAAAGCTATAACGAGATACTTGAAAACCAGAAATTTGTTCTTGAAAACCAGAATACTGAGCTTGAACTGCAAAATGACGAGCTTTTGGAGTCAAAAATTCAGATACAAAAACAGCAGGCTCAGCTAGTACAAACGGAAAAAATGGCCTCCGTGGGATTACTTATGGCCGCAATTACACATGAAATCAACACTCCGATAGGTGCAATTAACAGTAATGCTCAGCTTGAGGAAATGATTCTTGGGGTATTACTCAATCATCCCGCCGTAGAACAAAATGACGAATTGATTATTATGTTCAGCCAGTTAAAAGATGCAAATGACGTCAATTTAATGGCCTGCAGCAGAATAATTGAAATCATTAAAAGCTTGAAAAGCTTTTCTAGACTAGACCAGGCAGATTTTCAGGAAGCAGATATTAACGAAGGCATTAAAAGCGTGCTTGTACTTACAAATAATCTGTTGAAACGAAGGATTACAGTTAATGAAGACTATGGGGATTTTCCCAGGGTCAAGTGCTACCCGGGACAGCTCAATCAGGTTATGATGAATATTATTGTAAATGCTTCACAAGCAATAGAGGGTGAAGGGGAAATATTCATAAAAACCTATCAGCAGAACAGAGACATTTACATAAGTATCAAAGATACAGGTGCAGGTATAAGTAAGGAGAACGTATCCAAAATATTTGACCCGGGATTTACTACAAAAGGTGTTGGTATTGGTTTAGGCTTGGGTCTTTATATCAGCTATAACATAATTCAAAACCATAACGGTGACATTTCAGTAATAAGTGAGCCTGGTAATGGTGCTGAGTTCATCATCAGAATTCCGATGGACAACGCCAGGACTTAACAAGTATATCTAAAGTAATGTATTTTGCGCAGTAAGAGTACAAAAAATTACCTAATGACCTAAGGAGAGTGGGAATGTGAGCAAGACTATAATGGTAGTTGATGATGAAAAAATGATAACAGCAACACTTTCTACTATGTTCAAGCTGATGTTGAAGGAAAACGTAATTGTATACAATGATGTGGACCAGGCCCTGGCTAGTAATGAATTGGCCAGCAAAAGCGTTGACCTTATAATATCTGATTTTATGATGCCTAAAATGAACGGACTTGAATTTCTTAAAAATGTGAGGGAGAAAAGTCCCAATACTGTGACCATTCTTCTGACAGGGTATGCCGATAAGGAAAATGCAATAAGAAGTATAAATGAGGTTGGCCTTTACTACTATCTTGAAAAACCCTGGAATAACAATGATCTTATTAAGGTAGTAAAAAACGGCCTTGAAAAGAAAGAACTTGAGGATGTTTTAAAAGAGAAATACAGGGAGCTTGAAGAGTCAAACAGGGAAATTACAAGACTTTACGAGCTACTTAAGAACGATTATACTACTGAAACCGAAAATACAAAAAATCTTATTATTACACTTGCCAATGTTATAGAAGCAAAGGATAAGTATACTGACGGACATACCAGAAGAGTAGGTATGATAAGCAGTTTACTTGGCAAGAAAATGGGCTTGAATGAAGAAAAGCTAAACCATCTTGAAATTGCAGGGATTATACACGATATTGGCAAGGTCGGAGTCCCGGAGAATATACTTAACAAGCCCGGCAAGCTTACAGATGAGGAGTTTGAAATTATCAAAAAACACTCCGAAATGGGGGAGACCATACTTAAGCCCTTAGGATCTCTTAAAGACTGTCTGGGTCCTGTGAGACATCATCACGAAAAGCTTAACGGCACAGGGTACCCTGATGGATTGAGTGGTGAAGAAATCTCCATAGAAACAAGAATACTTGCTGTCGCCGACATTTTTGATGCTCTCTACTCCGATCGGCCATACCGTGCCAAGATGGCTATGTCAACAGTTAAGGATATACTCAAGGGAGATGTAGACAGGGGTTGTCTTGACCCGGAAGTAGTTGGAGCGTTGGTTGAAATGATCGACGACGGAGAAATAGGTATGATCTTTGAGTGACAATATAAATTTGTGTTAATATTCAGCATATAAAAAAATACAGTTGTGGAAAATATATATTGCATTTAACTTGACTTTTTACATAATATAAATTAATATTACTTCAATAAACACATAACAAAATGGCGTTGACAAGGAGGAGTACATACTCACCTGAAGCAGAGAGAGAAGATGGTTGGTGCAAATCTTCGTGAAGGAAGTATGGAAGTAGCCTTTGAGCTTTGAACCGAAAGGAGGTTATCCCAGTAGGCCTCAACGGAGATTTCCACCGTTACAGGGAAAGCAATATCGGTTAAGCAAACATCCCTTTTAGATTAGCAAAAGGTTTAAACTTTTCCCGTATTGACAGAGTGCAGATAGTCATATCTGAATTTAGGTGGTACCACGGACGCATACAGTTCGCCCTAGCTTTGATAAATTTAAAGCTTAGGCGGACTTTTTTGTTTGTGTTTCAGGTTATTAATCTATGAAATGGCTGTGCTGCAGCCAGAACGGAGGACTATCATGCAAAAGAATTATGACTTCAGTCAAATTGAAAAAGAAATGCAAGGATTCTGGAAAGACAATGAGATTTATGCTTTTGAAGAAAACAGCAACAGTGAAATTTTCTCAATTGATACACCACCACCAACGGTTAGCGGAAGTCTTCATATAGGACATATTTTTTCCTATACTCAGGCTGAAATGATTGCGCGCTACAAGCGGATGCAGGGATATAACGTATACTATCCCTTCGGTTTTGATGATAACGGCCTGCCTACCGAAAGACTGGTTGAAAGAGAGGAAGGCATAATTGCAAGAAAGCTTCCCAGAAGTGAGTTCATAAAGAGATGTATTTCTACTACTGAGAAGTATGAAAAGGAGTTCAAGGATTTATGGGAAAAACTCGGTTTCTCTGTAGACTGGTCTTTGCAATATGAGACAATAAATCCCATGGTCCAAAGAATATCCCAAAAATCCTTTATACGGTTGTTCCAGAAGGGGAAGGCCTATATGAAGGAATCTCCCGTTTTGTGGTGTACCGAGTGTCAGACTTCCATAGCACAAGCCGAATTGGACACGATTGATAAGGATACAACCTTTAACTATATCCTTTTCCGGGTTGGAGAAGAAACGCTGACAGTCGCCACTACAAGGTCTGAACTGCTTTATGGCTGCGTTTGCCTTTTTATAAATCCTTCGGATGAAAGGTATACAAGATTTTTAGGGGCGACAGCAGAGGTTCCGTTATATGGTTACTCCATACCTGTATTATCCGATGATAAGGTAAGTCTTGAGAAGGGTACCGGAGTTGTTATGTGCGCCACCTTCGGAGACAGTACAGATGTTGAGTGGTATGAGAACCATAAGCTGCCGTACAGAAAAGTTATTGAGGCAAATGGAACCATATCGGAAAGTGTTCCCTTTATCGGCGGATTAAAGGTATCGGCAGCTCGTAAGCAAATTATTGAGCTGCTTTCCGAAAAAGGGCTATTGATGGAAGCTCAAAATATAACCCATACTGTTGCAGTTCACGAACGCTGCGGAAAAGAGGTAGAAATCATACCTTCAAAGCAGTGGTATATAGACATTTTGTCAAACAAAGACCTGTACCTCGAAGCAGCAGATAAGATTAATTGGTATCCTGCCAATATGAAGACCAGGTACACCCTCTGGGTTGAGAACCTGAAATGGGACTGGTGCATTTCCCGGCAGCGTTATTTTGGAGTTCCGATACCTGTTTGGTATTGTAAAAACTGCGGTGCAATAATTGTCGCAAACGAGGATCGGCTGCCGATAAATCCTCTTGAAGGTGCTCCGGGCAAAGCTTGTGCTTGTGGGTGTGAAGAGTTTATTCCTGAAAGCTCTGTATTTGATACCTGGGCTACCTCATCAGTAACGCCGCAGATTAATGCGAAATGGGGAGAGAAAAACGATATGTCCAAAAGGCTTTCACCAATGAGCATGAGGACGCAGGCTCATGAGATAATCCGTACCTGGGCATTTTATACAATAGTTAAAAGCCTTTACCACACAGGCGAAATCCCTTGGAAGGATATAATGATCTGCGGCTACGTGCTTGCAAAGAAGGGGGAGAAAATCAGCAAGTCGAAAAACAATTCAGGGCTATCACCCAATGAGCTGATACAAACTCATTCTGCAGATGTTATAAGGTATTGGGCTGCCAACTCGAGGCTGGGGACAGATACCTTCTTTGCAATCGATGAATTGAGCATTGCCAGAAGATTCATAACCAAGCTCTGGAATGCAGCGAAATTTGCTGCTGCGCATCTGGAGGATTTTGACCCACCTATAACTGAAATCAGGTTACTGCCTGTTGATTCCTGGATAATTGAGCGCTGCAGGCAAACAACTTCAGAGGCGGCAAAGCAGCTTGACCATTATGAAATAGGGCTGGCAAGGCACGAACTTGACGACTTCTTTTGGAAGGATTTATGTGATTACTACCTGGAAATTGTAAAAGAACGGCTGTACCAGCCTGAAAAACATGGGTATGCAGAACGCCGCTCAGCACAATTTGCTCTTTATTACAGCTTCCTTAATGTTCTGAAGCAGTACGCAGTTTATGTTCCCCATATTACCGAGTATCTTTATCAGCAATTTTTCAGGCAGAAGGAAGGCTGTATATCCATTCATAAGCTGTTATGGGAAAAGACCGGTATTATTGACAACGAGCTGCTAACCTTTGGCGATAAATTAAAGGAAGTTATTTCACAGACCAGAAAGTACAAGACAGAAAACTCCCTATCAATGAAAGCTGAGATAGAAAAGGTGGTTATTAACTGCAATGAGGCTAATATCGAGAGGTTTAAACTCACCCTTGGGGATATAAAGGCCTGCTGTAATGCACAGGAAATTGAAATTCAAGGTTAATTTAGGTTTGTTATATATTGACAAATCAGACAATTAGTATATACTTTATTATATAAAGTACTTTATACTAATTGTAAGAGGAGTTGATTAAATGGATGAAAAAGTCTTAAGTGAAGCAGTAGAAAATATTTCATTAATAAAGGGAGTCATTGATAGAACCAGCAAATCCTTCGTTGCATTCAGTAAACTCTTTGTTTACTGGGGCTTGCTTTTCATTTTAAACAGTGCGATTGGATTATGGATGACATTAAACCAAGAACAGCTACCTGATATAATGTTTAGAAATCCGGTTATTAGGCTTATTTTTCCTGTGGGAATTATAGCATTGTTAGCTTATGTGATATACAGAATTGTATCCCGTAAGCTTCCACCAATCGGTTTAGAAAAGCAGCTGATAAAAGTATGGATGCTTATATTAATAATGAATGTATTGCCGCCCAAGATAATGATTAATATTGCTAAGGGCGTAGACCCAATGGGCGTTACAGTACAGACTAGCAGGTTTTCTGTTCTGCTCTTTAGCCTTGCGATAGCATTATTAGTAACCTACCTGTTTACGGGCTACAGGCAGCTTGAGTTCATGGGAATAGTCTATATAGCAATAAGTGTTCTGTATTCAGTTACTCATTTTTGGGTATTTGATACTACAATAATGCAAATTCTTTCACCAATCGCTATTCCATTCACATTCATTTTTACTGGAATCTTTTTAAAGTCCCGACAGGTTGGGGGGATTCGGATTGGATGTTAATTCAATACCTGATATCTTTCAATCCAAGCTCAGAATTGCCATAGTATCCTGCCTTATGACCGGTGAAAAAACCTTTAAAGAGGTTAAACAGGTAACCGGAGCCACCGATGGTAATTTGAGCGTACAGGTCTCAAAGATGGAAGAGAGCGGTTATATAGAAGTTAAAAAGGACTTTTTCAATAACAAGCCTAGAACCAGATATAATCTGACTGAAAAAGGGAAGAAAGAATTCATTGACTATGTAAACAAACTCGAAAATGTGTTGAAGCAATATGGAGGGTTATGAAGCAAGATTTTATTGTACGATATTGCTAATTTTGAACATAGTAATTTAATTTGCTTAAAATCAAAGTAGTGTTGACAATTTTATACAGCGATAGTATACTAAGTGTAAACTAAATATACCAAAGGTATATTTAGTTTACTGATGGTTTACATCTGTTGTTATTGAAAAGTTTATTATCAAAGCAAGGCGAGGAGTTTGTTACATGGAAATGACCAGAAGAGATAGAGAAAGACTTGCAAGAGAGGAAGAGATAGTGTCAGCTGCTGAAAATATATTTCATCAAAAAGGCTTTGAAGCTGCTTCGATGGAAGAAATAGCAAAAGCTGCCCAGTTTACTAAGAGAACCTTGTATCAGTACTTCGAAAACAAGGAGGATTTGTATTTCGCAGTTGTGCTTAAAGGGTATAAAAGGTTATTTGAATACCTGTCCGAAGCGACTGACAATAAGCAGAACGGGTTCATCAGGATTCAACAGACCTCTAAAGCGTACTATAAGTTTTTTAAAGGTAATCCCGAAACCTTTAGAGCTTTTAGTAACTGGGGCTATGTTAAAAAGAGTGCCAAAGAAGAAAGTAAAAAGAAATATGAATTGGCTGATTTTAATAACTTAATGTTCAAATCAGTAGAAAAAGTGATTGAAGAGGGTAAGGTCGATGGAAGTATCAAGTCAGAACTGAACTCTGAGAAAGCAGCATTCAGTCTTGTTTTTATGCTGACCGGCTTTATGAATCAATTATCTTCGACAGGTGATAGTTTTACTCGTCACTTTTCGCTGGATATTGAAGCTTTTAGCCATTATAGTATTGAAATGCTGTTGGGGACTCTTAAGAATGAGAGGTTATAGGTTGAAAGAAATGATACAAAAAAGTATAGGTATATTCTATTTTTCGGGTACCGGCAATACAAAGCTTGTTGCTGAAATGATCCGGGAGGAATTCATGAATAATGGATATGAGGTGGATTTAATTAAAATTGAGGATGTAATAAAGGGCTCAAACACCTTTGATCCAGAGAAATACAAGCTTATTGGAATAGGCTGCCAGGTAATAGGTTATAGTACGCCAAATTTGATTAATTCGTTTTTAGATAAATTGCCTAAGGTTAGGGATGCCAAAGTGTTTATCTTCCGGACCGCAGGCGGTGTAGCCCCTATAAATTATAACGCTTCAAAAACATTAATAAAAAAGCTGTCTCGTAAGGGCTATAAGGTGTTTCACGAAAGAATGTTTTCCATCGGCAGTAACTGGATTGTCAAATTTGATGACTCAATTATGCAGCAGCTTTACTTGGCTACAAAAAGGAAGGCTGCCATTATGAGCAAAGAGGTAATAGCAGGACAGCAGCGCATTCTAAAAACAGGGCTGAAGCTTCGAATCATTAACGGAGTTACGTCTCCTGTATTTTCACTACTCATAAGGTTTTTGAGTAAGGATTTGAAAGTAAACAGCTCGTGTACTAATTGTGGTTTATGTGTTCGAAATTGTCCAGCAGGGAACATAATAGAAAAAAACCGGAAAATAAAGTTCAAATCGTCTTGCAGCGGTTGCCTAAGATGTGTATATTCGTGCCATAAAAATGCAATGAAATTTAAGCATTTAACCTTTATACCGGTAAGAGGGGGATATAATGTCGATGAAGTTGTCAGACGAGTTAATGAGAGTAGCTTAGTTAATTTGGAAACAGTAAAGGTTCCGCCGTTTTTTAATGATTATATCAGGAACGATGCATCATAACGCTTGCAAAATGACTGGGTAAAAAAGGTAAATTGCGTGATTATAGAGGTTAGCTTGAAGAATATATTTTCATTACATTTTGCGGACACTATGCGGCTCATGGAGATTAAAATGAAACAACAACTTATTAGAACTGTCAATCAAAAAAAAGTATTTGTCTTTAGAATTATAGCTTTTACAATTTGCTTTGCAGCACTGTTTTGTATGGATTTTTTTAAAATTGGTGATGCCGGCTTTAAGGTTTTCAGCGGAGGAGCTGGTACGCCGGATATGCAGTTTGGCTATAAACCTGAATGGCTTTTCAATGTTATGGAAACTCTGGGTACTGAAGGTAGATTATTCTATCTCAGATTTCTGCTTTTCGATTTTATATTTATAATCAGCTTTGCGTTCACACAGGCTGAGATTTTGAAAATAATAATGGGAAAGATACTTCTGGCCGGTAAATGGCGGTATGTTATCAGCCTCTCTTATTTGAGAGGTGTATTTGATGCAGTTGAAAATATTTTACTATTAGTAATATTGAATAACTACCCTGCACATTTAAACGGAATTGCGACAGTAGCAGGTATCTCTACTAAACTTAAGTTTATCTCATTAGCCCTCTGGATAGTTTTTGCAATAGTGGTCTTTATCGTAAGAAAGCTAGGAAACACTTCAAAGTGATAGTTATATTGTTATTGTCAGTGTAGGTTGTATTGTTATTGTCAGTCCCTTGACATTTCGCTGAAATAAAGCTTTAATAATAGCGCATGTGTTATATTGGTCCAATATTGAGTTGATATTTTATTGCTTAATTATTATCATCAACATGAATTGTTAGGGGAGTAAAATATGGAGACAATCAGAAAAATGCACTTAAATGAACTAAAGGATATTTATAAACTTATGACCCGGGACTTTGCCGAAGGGGAGTACCCTCCTTATGATAAACTGTACACACAGCTGGAAAACAACATTCAAATGGGTTGGATACTGGTGAAGGATGGAAGGGATGCTGCTTATTCAATATGTGCCGAGGGAGCCGACGGATACGTTCTTATAAGCTTTTTTGCAGTGTTCAATAGAAGCAGGGGTAAGGGTGTAGGTACATTGTTTCTGGAAAAACTTAAGGAAATTTACTCGGATTCGAAGGGGATTATTGTCGAGATTGAAAAGGCTGAAGAGACACTTCAGGAAGAGGAAATCCGTGTTCGTGAAAGAAGACTTGAATTCTACAGCAGGGCAGGCTTCAGCCTTGTTCCCGGAATTCAATATTCGATATGGGATGTGCCTATGCATTTAATGGTATGTCCGTTTAAAACCGATTTGGATACCATAAATAAAGATATCGGTAAAATTTTATATGAAATATACCTATTGCTGTTGGGTAAAAGCCACATTCATAAGCTGGAGTTCAGAAGACTATAACTAAATATATAAAATAAGCGCCTGTACCCGGATTTATCGGACATACAGGCGCTTTTAGCTGAGAGGAATGTTACCTTCCGAGCTTTTTTAGCTTTTTCAAAATTTATTTTCCAAAAATATTTTCCAATAGCCTCTTGAGGAAAGGCTTTTTATTTTTTACTGTTGAAGCCGGCGACTGTAAACTTTCGACTGACGGGGCAATTTTTGCATTAGAGCCTGTAGCCTGTTTGTTCACATTATTGGGTCTGCTTGTATAATTTCTGCGATCGAAACGATCTTTTCCTGTATTCTGCTTGATTTCTCCCCCAGATCTGCGGACGGCAGGTTTACCAACAATTTTATCGCTGACGCTTTCTCTTTTATCCGAACGCGGCTTCGATTTATTTAATGACCTCAATGCCTCCTGGCTTGATTTTGCAGGCTTATTCTTACCGGACTGCCTGCGGGTACCTTTATCACCGGATTCTGATGAAGATGCAGCCGATTTTGCAGACACTGAAGAAGATGCTTTAGATTTTGCAGACACTGAGGAAGCTGCTTTTGATTTTGCAGAAGGCAGGGCGGATGCCTTGCGGGGTGCTCTGGCCGGTTTTTCCTTGAGTTTGTTGGCTTCAAGCCAGCTCTGTGCTTCGGCACTTCGCTTGGTAAACAGCTCCTCAGATGGCAGATCAGCTTCCGGTATCATCGCACCAATATGTTCCTCTATTTCGTAAAGGCTCATTATATCATCACTTGTTACAAGGGAAAGGG
>JAEYNI010000035.1 GCA_023412635.1 Bacillota bacterium | reverse complement strand
TCCTTCCCTCTATTTTAAAGCTGAATATTCCAGATTCAATCAATTGCGGAATGTATTCAATCATGCACAGGTCTTTGGAATTAAAAATATATGTTCCTTTTTCATCCTCATACACAGGATAATATTCTCCAGGACGTTTCTCCTCCACCAGCGAATATTTCCACCTGCAGGGATGTGAGCAAGCCCCCTTGTTTGAATCTCTTCCCGTCATGTAGTTGCTGAGCAGGCAGCGGCCCGAATAGGATATGCACATGGCGCCATGTATAAAGGCTTCAATATCCAGCTCAGACGGTGTCATGGCAGCCATTTCTTTTATTTCATCGAAGGAGAGTTCTCTTGCAACCACAATTCGTTTTGCACCCAAGTCATGCCAGAACTTTGCACTCATATAGTTTGTATTGTTGGCTTGGGTACTTATGTGTATTTCCATACCAGGAGCTGCTTTACGAACTATTGTAAAAATGCCCGGGTCAGAAACAATAACTGCATCGACACCCAAGCCATCCAGTTCTTCTATATATTCCGGCAGTCCCACCAAATCCTCGTTGTGGGGTATAATATTTACAGTAACATAAACCTTACAGTCTCTCTCATGGGCAAATGCCAGGCCCTCTTTCATATCCTCCAGTGAGAAATTATCAGCCGAAGCTCTGAGACCAAATCTCTGACCGCCGATGTAAACGGCATCAGCCCCGAATAATATAGCCATTTTTAGTTTTTCCAGATTTCCCGCAGGAGCTAAAAGCTCAACCTTTTTCATTATATCCTCCAGTTTTTTCGTTAGTCGTTAGTGTTTTATGTTTCATCAATTATTTCATCAATTACTTCGTCACTTGTTTAGTCACTTGTTTTGTCAATTGTTTCATTAATTATTTCGTTATAACTTCGATAGCTAACTATTTAATTATTTTCTAAAACTCAGCGCAACCCCATCTCCAATTGGAATCAAGCTAGTTTCAAAGCTTTCATCCATACACAGGTTTTTAAGAAAGCTTCTCATTCGGGTTACAATAGTTTTTTTACGTCTCACTACCAAAGTATCGGTTGCAACCATTCCCTTGTATAGTACATTGTCAGAAACAAGCAGTCCTCCGGCCACAAGCATTCTCTTGCTCTGTTCAAGGAATTCATTGTACTGACCCTTTGCAGCATCCAGGAATATCATATCGTACTGCTTGTCTAAACAGCCCAACACCTCAATTGCGTCTCCGGCTATAACATTGATAGTATTCTGAAGGCCGGCGGCTTTTATGTTTTTTCTAGCGATCTCAATCATCTGCTCATTTCTCTCAATTGTGTCTATAACACCACCGGCTTTAAGAAAACCTGAAAACAGCATGGAAGAATAACCGATTGCAGTCCCTACCTCAAGAATTCTGCCCGGTTTATGCATATTCCCAAGAACCTTCATCAATGCAGCTACTTCTGGCTGAATAATCGGAACATGATTTTCAGTTGCATACTGTTCAAGTTCGGCCAGAAGACCTGTATTCGGCTTAATTGTTGCTCGGATGTAATCTGTAATATAATCGTAGTTTATCATTATTTTATCCCTTTATTTGTTAAGGTTGCTCACTATTATTGACTTTTTTACTATTTCCACAAAGCTGTATAGTGCCCGTTCAATTTTCTGGTGTAATTGTTCAACCTTAGTTATATTAACACATTCAAAGAATAGAAAAATATATATTCCTATACGCTAAAAAACGGGGCGGCTACAGCCACCCCAGTTTTTATTTTGCCAAGCCATATTCCTTCATGGCCTTTAAATGTTCCGCATATGTTTTTGTAAACTTTGTTGTTCCGTCACCCTTGGCGATAAAGAACATATAGTCTGTGTCTTCATCGGGATATAATGCGGCATTTATAGAGTCCATACCTGGTGAACAAATTGGTCCCGGCGGGAGTCCGGAATGAATATAAGTATTATATACACTATTAATAGTAGTATCTTCGTAAGTAAGCTTTTCATGTACCTTTCCCTCAGTATTCAGAAAAACATACTGAATTGTAGCACAAGACTGAAGTTTTCTTAGATTTGCGTCCTTGCTTTTAATACGCTTGTGGAATACAGCAGATACAAGTCTTCTGTCATTGCTGGTGTTTGCCTCCCTTTCTATTATGGATGCAAGTGTAATAATTTCATCCATGGACATGCCAAGCTCTTTAGCCCGTTTGTAGTGCTCTTTTGTCAACTTATTGTTAAAGTTCTGAAGCATCACGGTTATTATTGTTTTTTCACTGGCATTCATGGCAAATTCGTAAGTGTCAGGGAACAAATATCCTTCCAGCATGAATTCACGATTGTTTACATTTTTGATCTGCTTTACAAAATCAAAATCATATTTTTCATATTTCATTGCCGAATCAAACTGATCTTCAATGGCAAGACCCTTTTTTACAAAGGTTTTAACTATCTGCTTATAGGTGAGACCTTCCGGTATTGTAATCTTAACACTTTCAGGCTTACCGACAAGTATGTTCATTATAGTGTCAAGTTCAAGTCCCTTTTTCAATATGTGAGTCCCTGCCTGATATCTGCCGTCGTAGCCGTTCAGCTTTGATACAAGCTTGAATATCTGCGGCTTTTTAATAATTCCTTCTGTTCCAAGTATTTCGGCAATAGCACCTGTATCGGAACCCATGGGAATATCAACAAGCATAGCCCCTTCAGAGTCAGCAGGAATTTTTACAGCCTCCTTGACCACATTTTCTTTGGCAGACTCTACTGTACTCCTATACGAGTATATAGATCCCACACCAAAAACAAAAATAAATATAAGCAGGCTGGTCAATATAAATGATAATCGTTTAAGTCCTGCACAAATAACAAATATCCCAAAAAACACCAGTACAAGACCTAGAATTGTAAGAAACGCGTTAAGAGTCCCATATTGTGCATCATACCCCTTAAGTATTGTTCTTACATATCTCATAATGTTGGGAACAGATAGAAATATTCCAATAATAATAGATAAAATACCAAGTGCTGCAACTTTCAGTTTTCTACTCATTAATACTTGACTCCATTCAAAAATATCAAAAATATAATGTGCCTCTATTTGATACAGCTATACTAAATACTATAATATTTTTTTCAGAATTTGTCCAGCTTGGTGGACTTACTGGAAATTATACTACACAAATTTAAATAAAGTCTGATGCTTACAAATTATCTTGTTTGCTTTGGGACACTACTGCCCCCATCGACAAAACACACTGAAAAAATTACCGATGCAAAGAAAGAATGCTTTACATCGGTAATCATAAACAAAATTAAACTGTATACTTAATGCGGTTTAGTTCTTTCCAACTTCCAACCTCAAATTTCCAATCTCTAACTTCTAAATCATTTCTTGCTCTTGTCTTTTGCTCTCATTTCAGAATTGAGTATTTTTTTTCTAAGGCGGATGTTTTTAGGTGTCATCTCAACCAATTCATCATCAGCTATAAATTCCAGCGCCTGCTCAAGGCTAAGCACCGTCGGAGGAGTCAAACGCAGTGCCTCATCCGAACCGGAGGCTCTCATGTTTGTAACATGCTTCTTTTTGCATACATTAACAACAAGGTCATCATATCTTGCATTTTCTCCAACAATCATGCCTTCATAAACCTTTGTTCCGGGAGTGATGAAAAGAGTTCCTCTTTCCTGTGCATTATAAAGACCATAGGTTACTGCCTCTCCGTCTTCCCAAGCTACCAATGAGCCCCTTTGTCTGGTTGCAATATCACCCTTGTATGGCTCGTAGCTGTGGAACACGTGATTCATTATTCCATTTCCCTTAGTATCTGTTAAAAGCTCTGATCTGTATCCGATAAGTCCTCTTGCCGGTATTTTAAACTCAAGTCTCATATAACCCTGATTGGCAGAAGTCATATTCACCATTTCAGATTTTCTTGTTCCCAATTTTTCCATTACAACGCCCATAAATTCTTCCGGAACATCAATCATAAGATATTCAATAGGCTCCATTAATTCGCCGTCGATTTCCTTGTTAATAACTGTAGGCTTAGACACCTGGAATTCGTAGCCTTGTCTTCTCATTGTCTCAATCAAAATTGAAAGGTGAAGTTCTCCTCTTCCTGATACCTCGAAGGCGTCAGCAGACTCGGTTTCCTCAACTCTCAAGCTGACATTTGTCTCAAGCTCCTTAAACAATCTGTCTCTCAGGTGTCTCGAAGTAACAAAAGTTCCTTCTCTTCCTGCAAACGGACTGTTATTTACGCTAAAGGTCATTGAAAGGGTGGGCTCATCTATTGCAACAAAGGGCAGCGGATCAGGTGCACCCACTTCACAGATAGTATCTCCGATTGTAACATCACCAACACCGGAAACCGCAACAATATCACCAACTTCGGCTGCCCCGGTTTCAATACGTTTCAAACCCTCATAGCAATATAGCTTTGTTATTTTGGCGTTTATAACATTTCCTTCTTTTTTGCAAATAACTGCCTGTTGACCAAGCTTTACAGATCCTCTTTCCACTCTTCCGATTGCTATTCTTCCAACGTACTCATCATAGTCAATGTTGGAAACCAGAAGTTGAAGGGAACCTGAAAGGTCTCCCTTAGGCGCAGGAACCTTATCAACTACCATATCAAACAATGGCTTTAAGTCTTTTCTTTCTCCCCCAAGGTCGCACACAGCAAAGCCTTCTCTGGAAGAAGCATATACTACAGGGAATTCAAGCTGATCATCATCAGCTCCCAATTCAATAAACAATTCAATTATTTCATCTACAACTTCATCGGGTCTTGCTTCAGGTCTGTCGATTTTGTTAACGACGACAATAGGTTTCAGATTCAAGGAAAGAGCCTTTTTAAGTACGAAACGAGTCTGAGGCATAGAACCTTCAAAAGCATCAACCAACAATAGAACACCGTCAACCATTTTCAGTACACGTTCCACCTCACCGCCGAAGT
>JAEYNI010000380.1 GCA_023412635.1 Bacillota bacterium | reverse complement strand
TACAAATATCCAGCAGCATAATACCGCAAGCCCTGCTTACAAAGACGTAAAAAACAATCACATAGCCCTGATGAAATCAATGGAGAGTCACCACGTTAAAAACAAGGGAATGTCTGAAATAGCACAGCATTTCTCAACATTTCCTGATGGGTTGATATGTGTAGGCAGACCATTAACAAAGGACGGAGGGGGCTTCCTAGGGGCTCAAAACACCAACGGAGTAACCTTGGAGCATGTAGGGAACTTTGATACCGACATAATGACTGAAGAACAAAAGAAAAGTATTATCCTTCTTAATGCACTTCTGTGTAAAAAGTTTGGTATAGTTCCATCAACAGTAACACTACCGTATCATTGCTGGGTCAAAGCAACACAGTGTCCTGGTTCAAAGTTCTTTGGAGGCTCAACCAAAGCTGCAGCAGAAAAGTATTTAATTCCGGAAGTTAAAGCGGCCATGGAAGAAAAAATGAGCTTTGAGGATGCATTAAAAATTGTTTCAGAGGAACTGGATACACCGTATTCATTTTGGGAGAAGAGGAGGGGGATAGACCCCGCTTTCCCAGCTTTAATAATCAAAATGGCAATCAAGATTGGAGGAAAAAGGAATGGATAGAATAAGACTTTTAGTAGTCTCAGTAGCGGGTATTATAGGCAGTACTATTTCAACTGCTTTTGGGGGGTGGACAAGCGCAATGACAACTTTAGTTATATTCATGATAGTTGATTATGTTACTGGGTTTGTCGTTGCAGGAGTATTCAATAAATCTCCAAAGACAGAAAATGGGGCTTTAAACAGTAAAGCAGGCTTAAA
Organism: Bacillota bacterium; assembly: GCA_023412635.1. Classification (GTDB taxonomy): domain Bacteria; phylum Bacillota; class Clostridia; order Acetivibrionales; family DSM-1351; genus Ruminiclostridium. The sequence continues at coordinate 5,582 of JAEYNI010000380.1, read as the reverse complement.
GGGTTATGTAAAAAGGGAATGACTTTGTTCATGGTATTAATAGCCTGCCGCCTCGATATCGCTCTGGGAACAAATTTTATTCGTGATGTTGTAATTATAGGTTACATAGCAAATGAAACGATTTCTATTGTTGAAAATGCTGGATTAATGGGGCTACCTATTCCAAATGCAATAACCAAAGCAATAGATGTTTTACAAAGTAAAGCCGAAAGGTAATATATTGCCCTCAGGGAGTAATCCTTGGGGGCTTTTTTTATTTGATATAAAATCCCACTATAACGCTGAGTTACCAAGGTGTTGAGTAATAATAAAGGAATAAAAAATGGAATATTTTTATTGACTTTTGCAAAAACTTCATATAATATATAGATATATTATATGAAATGGCGGTGATTAATAGTATATGGATATAGTGTCCAAAGAAGAAGCTAAGAATTACATAACAGAAGAAGTAAGTCAAAAGATATTTGAGTCTATTTCTTCAGCAATAGATGAGTACAAGGAGAATTATAAAGAACTGAAGCATAAACATTCTACCAGGACTGATTCAAGCATTATTCATGATTTAATTGAGGACAATGTCAAAAGAATTTTTCAGGGAAGAACTGATATTCATTATGGAACAAATAAAAACTGTTTTAAATTACTTGTTGGAAATGATGATATTGGTAGCAGATATTTCGTAATAAGATTCAAAAAGCTGAATAAACTATTTTTGGCAAATAGAAATACGCCAAAACAGAAGGATACCGGATTTGAACAACTTACGCTAGTTAGTCCGTGTACTAATTTAAATGCCGGCTACTTTATTGATGGTTTAAATAAGCCACAGATATTATTAACATGCCCATCAAGTACGAAAAAAAACGAGTGGGAATGGGAATTAAATCACGCAGAAGGTACCGAAATTATTAAATTCCATCAGCAAGACATTCAGCAAACCACAAGGAAACCAAAACCAAAGCAAAAGGAAAAGAGGTTGGAGGAAAATGCCACTTAAAATTGATCCAAAAAAAATAAATCCGCAAATGATTATTTTAGGTAGAGAATCAAGAGGTATCGCTCAAAGTGAACTTGCAGATTTATTATCAATTAAGCAGGCAGCTATGTCAAAAATAGAAAATGGATTGTTAAAGATGTCAAAAGTGGATCTGAAAAAAATGTCTCAGGTGCTTATGTACCCAGAACATTTTTTCTTACAGGTTGAGCCAATATATGGTATGGAAGCAAGTGACTTTTTCCATAGAAAAAGACAGAATGTACCTCTTAAAGATATAAAAAAAGTTCATGGAATTTTGAATGTATTAACTATTAATATTGGTAAATTATTGAAATCAGTTGATTTAGGTGATATTGATATTCCATCATTTGATGTTAATAGCTATGATTCAGTAAGTGAGATAGCTCAAGTAACACGTGCAGTTTTAAAATTACCTCATGGTCCTATTCAAAATGTAGTTTCAGTAATCGAAAATGCCGGTGGAATAGTTGTGTATTATGATTTTGGTTCTAACAAGGTTGATGCCATAAGCAGGAGAATACCTGGTTTTCCACCATTATTTTTTGCAAATAAAAGTATGCCACCGGACAGAATAAGAATGAATTTATGTCATGAGTTAGGCCATATAGTAATGCATTATTTACCGAACAGCGACATGGAAGAACAAGCTTTTGAATTTGCGAGTGAGTTTTTGATGCCTGCCGAAGAAATTGGCCCATCATTAGAAAATCTTACTCTGCAGAAATTAGCCGATTTAAAAGTATATTGGAAGGTTTCAATGGCATCTATTATATATAGAGCTAAATTTTTAAACAAAATAACTTCTAATCAAGAAAGATATTTATATTCTCAATTAGCTAAATATGGTTATAAAACTAGAGAGCCAATTAATCTTGATCCACCGGAAGAAACACCAAGGCTATTTAATGATATATTGGATATCCACTTTAATGACTTTAGTTATTCTAAAGAGCAAATATGCGATGTCTTGGCTTTAAACGAAGATGAATTTGAAGAAAATTATTTACTTAAAGGGAAAAGATTAAAACTAATTAAATAAATAAAATTTTTATAAGTTTCAGAAATGAGACTTATTTTTTTACTCCTAAATTTCAAAATAATATAGAAATATACCAAATTTTGAAGGAATATTTCAATATTTAGCGAATAAATGCTTATAAAAAGATTATATAATTAGTATGAGGTAAAAATAAATGGCAAAACCAAGGGTATTTATAAGTTCAACGTTTTATGATTTGAAGCATGTAAGATTTGATTTAGAGAGTTTTATCAGAATGATTGGGTATGATCCAATAATGAATGATAAAGGTAATATTCCATATCCTTCAGACAGGCCATTAGAAAGTAGTTGCTATGATGAGGTAAGTAGATGTGACATACTTGTAGGTATAATTGGAAATAAATATGGTTCAGCTTCAAAAAGTAACGATGAATATTCGGTTTCTATGAGTGAAATTAAGACAGCCATTAAAAATAATAAACAAGTCTTTATTTTTGTCGAGAAAGCAGTTTTAAATGAGTATAAGTTGTTTGTTGCCAATAAGGACGTTTCTTCAATAAAATATGTGGCTGTTGATAGTACTAAAATACACCATTTTATTGAAGAGATTTATTCATTACCGATGAATAATGCCTTAATACCATTTGAATCAGCATCTGATATAACTAACTATTTAAAAGAACAGTTTGCTGGCCTTTTTCAAAGACTTTTACAAGAGAAAGGCACTATAACTGAGCAAACTACGTATAATGATTTAAAAGAAAGTATTGACGAATTAAAAACAATTACAAAACAAATTAATTCAGATGAAGAGATATTCTGGAGTAAATTTAGTAATTCAGTATTTTCAACTAATCTTGTTGTTAAATCATTACAAGACAAATTAGAAATGAAAAATGTAAGTTTATTTATAAAAAATAAAGTGGGCATTGCTGAATTATTAAAATTCATGTACTTTAATGAATCGGATGAGGATAATTTAAATGATGATTTAGTTTTTGTAAAAAACATAGATGGTTTAAAAACAACAAAGGTAACTATATCTGGCGATGCATTTGATGCGGATGGCAATTTAAAAGCTTTTAGAAATTCGAAGACAGTTGAAAACTTAATTACTGTAGATATTGAAGAAGAAGAATTACCATTTTAAACAAATATAAAAGAAAACCACATTTATAGAGATTACATAGACTGCGTATTTAATAAAAAGATATGCAGTTTTTGTTATGCTCGCAATCTGCTTGCATTACGAATCAAAAGAAAAGACCGGATTAATCTGCCTTAAGCCTAGTGTTTAAGCCCCCGCATAAAGTCCAGAAGCTTATGGACTTGCCTGTCCAGTAATTGCTAAATATAATGACAATAACTATACTGCAGAAGGCCCCATGACATTGATATTAGTGGGTCAAAGCGAACTGTGGGATAGGTTGCAATTGCAGGCGTATGCCGCAATAAGGCAGCGAATAGACATCCAGTGTAAAATATCTCAAATGGACAGAAGCCAGATAGGAGAATACATTTTAGCACGTTTAAAATATGCAGGAGTAGACCGGGAGATTTTTTCAGAAGTAGCTAAAGATGAGATTTCAAGTATTCTGGTGGTCATGCCAGGCTGATAAACAAAGTTTGTACACATTGCCTTCTCTATGGCAACCAGCATCAGAATCAAATAATCGACGATCACATGGTTAATTGGTTATACAAGGCGAATTATCATAGATATATACGCCCCTGCCTTAACGGCGGGGGTTGTGTGGTAAAAATCCCAGCAGAATCCGGACAATAAACACAGTCTATCGCTGGACAGGATAGAGTAGCAGTAACAGCCTAGTAATAATTACATGAGATTTTAAATTGATGATTTTTTCAGGTGACCGAACTTTGCTAGGCAGATTACTTACATAAAGAAACATCAGTTTATCTCTCAACCCCGCCGGAGGCCAGAGGGGCATACGGGGGGACTGGTCCCGCCCGTAAGGCGCTTCGCGTCTGAAACAAAGTGAAAGACGCCTGCATTTCCGCAGAAAATGCAAGCGCCGTGGTGACCCATAGGGGATTCCCGCCTGCTTCGCATGCTAATGACGTCGCCCACCATTCGCCATGCTCACGGTACCGGGCTCCTACGCTCGCTGCTCGATGACCATTCAGGTCATCTCACGACACTCGCGCCCTCCCGGGTTCGAATCCCCAATAAAAACGCATCAAAAAAGACACCCTGAAGGATGTCTTTTTATTTGGTGACCCATAGGGGATTCACGCCTGCTTCGCATGCTAATGACGTCGCCCGTCGTTCGCTGCGCTCACGGGGCTCCTACTCGAAGCTAAAAATGTGCATTTAGCACATTTTCTTAACGCTCCGAGCCCTCGCGGGTTCGAATCCCTAAATAATTACGTAATAAAAGACATCCACTTAACGCGGATGCCTTTTTATTGGTGACCCATAGGGGATTCGAACCCCTGTTACCGCCGTGAGAGGGCGGTGTCTTAGGCCACTTGACCAATGGGCCATAAATAAGCATTTATAATGCTTAATGACAAAAGCTATTATAGCACGGGCAATTTTTACTGTCAAGGAGAGTAATATATAACCTTTAAAGTACCTAATTATGTGGTATAATAACACCTGTATCATTAGTGCCCGGAAGAAAGGTACTTAATATACTGCAGTTTAATTAGACGTAACTGTAGTTAAATAACAGCTAATGCAATTAAAAAAATTAATTTTATTGTAACCATAGGAGTTCTTATATATGAAACTACCCGAGGAATTTGTGAATAAGATGCAGGAACTGATGGGCGCAGATGAATTTAACAGCTACCTGGAATCCTATAAAAAACCAAGGTTTTACGGTTTAAGAGTTAACACTCTTAAAATATCGGTGGAAGAATTTAAAAAAATATCACCCTTTCACCTGGAACCTGTTCCCTGGACTACTGACGGTTTTTATTACAGGGAGGGTGACAACCCGGGAAGACATCCTTATTATTATGCAGGACTATACTATATACAGGAACCCAGCGCCATGCTTCCAGGGGCTGTCATTGGTGTGAAACCCGGAGATAAGGTGTTGGATCTCTGCGCAGCGCCCGGGGGTAAATCGGTTCAGATGGCTGCGCAGCTAAACGGTCAGGGACTGCTGGTGGCCAATGACATCAATACTGAAAGAGTTAAGGCGCTGGTTAAAAACATTGAGCTTTGCGGAGTAAGGAATGCAATTGTACTCAATGAATCTCCTGACAAACTGGCTCGGAATTTTCAAGGCTTTTTTGATAAGATTATGGTGGATGCACCTTGCTCGGGAGAAGGAATGTTCCGTAAGGATGAGGACGCCGTAAAGAGCTGGGAGAAATTTAAATGTGAAAAATGCAGCTGTATGCAATGGGACATATTGCAGCAGGTGGACAAAATGCTTAAACCCGGTGGGGTAATTCTATATTCAACCTGCACCTTCTCACCTGAAGAGGATGAACTTATGATAGAGAGATTTATGGATGCTCACAAGGGGGACTATGAATTACTCGAAATACCTAAAACAGGCGGAATAGAAGGCGGCCGTAATA
>JAEYNI010000369.1 GCA_023412635.1 Bacillota bacterium | reverse complement strand
GACAATATTATTAATACACTTAAAATGGTTTGTGAATATGAGAGAAATATTCTTTCTGATTTTACATTGATAATTAAAGCACTGATAAAGTAAAAATAAATTCCCCGGGTCAGTAAATTATGCTGATACCGGGGAATTTCAGTAATACTATTTTGGTGATGAAGTTTTAACATTTGGTTCTGCACCAGTTGGATATCGGTTTTTTTTACTTAAATCCTGAGTGTTGGCAAAATTCTGAGCGCCATCTGATTTAGTACTTTTGTTTTTTCCCATAATAGGTCCATGCCAAAACCATTCAAATCACAATTAAGAATGGCATGGATTCAGTCCCTCCTTTAGAGAATAATCTCTATAATAGCATTACTATTTTTCAGCATTTAATACAGTTTCTCAGTTTCTATTTACTTTGTTATAGCCGTCCTTATTGTTTTATATATTTGAATGATTACAAAAGGAGCCAGTCCAAGCAAACCGATTATTCCGATATGGTCAATTACTTTTGGATCTATTTCAAATAGACTCTGAAGTGGTGAGACAGTAAGCACCAATGTCAGAAGTAGTATTCCCGCAAGAACTGCTCCCCATTGAAACTTATTGGTAAAGAAACCGATTCTGAACAAGGGGTAGTTGGAGCGGCAGTTAAATCCATGAATCAGTCTTGCCAGCGCCAATACGGCAAAGGCCATAGTACTTGCCAGAGCGGGGGTGCCAACACTCAAACCATAATAAAAAGCTGTCAGAGCGCTTGCCGCAATTACAGCACCTTCAAAAATTACATGCAGTAAAAATCCTCTATTTAATAAAGGTTCATTAATATCCCTTGGCTTTGAATTAAGGGCATCCTTCCGATATGGCTCCAAACCAAGAGCAATTGCCGGCATGGAGTCGGTCAGCAGATTTATAAACAACAAATGCATGGCTGTAAACGGAAGAGGTAGAGCTAAAATTGATGTATACAGTACTGCCAGTATTCCTGCAGTATTACCTGATAGCAGGAACTTAATGGCGTTCTTGATATTGGTATATATGCTTCTTCCGTTTGAGACCGCTTTAACTATGGTAGCAAAGTTGTCGTCCACCAGAATCATGGATGCTGCATCCTTTGCAACCTCAGTTCCGACCTTGCCCATAGCTACTCCTATATCGGCCTGTTTCAGCGCTGGTGCATCATTTACACCGTCTCCCGTCATGGCAACAACATTTCCCTTGTCCTGCCAGGCCCTTACAATACGTATCTTGTGCTCCGGAGATACGCGGGCGTAAACTGATATATCCTGTACCTTGCTTCTCAGCTCTTCATCAGACATTTTTTCGATTTCCACACCTTCAATGGCATGGCTGTTTTCATCCATTATACCAATTTGCTTTGCGATAGCTGATGCAGTGATCTTATGGTCACCGGTAATCATTACAGGCTTGATACCTGCACGTATACAATCGGCGACTGCCTGTTTTGATTCCTCTCTGGGTGGGTCAATCATCGCAACAAGACCAACAAAGGTCAAATCCTTCTCGTCATCGACGGTTAGTTTGACCTGGGAATCAAAAGTCTTTCGTGCAAAGGCAAGCACACGCAGCCCTTCCTGTGAAAATTCCCTGTTTACCTTCTCGATGAATTCTATATTGTCTTGTTCCAGAGGCTTATCGCCGTGCTCTGTCAGAACGTTTTTGGATCTGCTTAAAATAACATCGGGAGCACCCTTGGTAAACATCATGTACTGACCTTCAATATTGTGAAGGGTACTCATCAGCTTTCTGTCAGAGTCAAAAGGTACTTCCGAAAATCTGGAGTATTCCTCGCGTACATCCTCTTCTTCATAGCCGTAATCGTTGGACAGCTTGACAAAGGCGACTTCTGTCGGGTCACCTACAGCAGTTCCGTCAGTAATGGTTGCATCACTTGACAGAATGCTTATTTTTACTATTGAACGCTGAAGAGTATCTTTCATATCAAGCTTTTCCGAGTCGAATATTTTCCACCCCACAAAGACTTTCTTTGCAACCATTTTATTCTGGGTTAGAGTACCTGTTTTATCAGAACAGATGACCGACACACTGCCCAAGCTTTCTACTGCATGAAGTTTTCTAACAATGGCATTCTCTTTTGCCATCTTCTGTGTACCAATGGCAAGAACGATTGTAACAATTGAACTCAGAGCCTCGGGAATGGCAGCTACAGCGAGGGCAATTGCAAACATAAAGGAATCAATAGCAGAGTAACCCCTGATAATATTAGTAGCCAAAATAATTGCACAAAGAGCAAGAATAGCTATGGCAAGCTTTTTGCCAAATTTGTCCAGACTGACCTGTAAAGGGGTTTGCTTGTTCTCAGCAGCTTCCATCAGGGATGCGATTTTTCCCAGTTCAGTTGACATACCGGTGCTTGTTACAGCTACTACCGCTCTTCCGTAGGTGACGTGACTGCCGGTAAAGACCATATTTTTTCGGTCGCCAATGGGGATATCAAGTCCGGAGATTACATCTGCGGTCTTCACAACGCTTTCCGATTCCCCCGTAAGGGAGCTTTCATTTACCTGGAGACTGTAGTTATCTATAATTCTTCCATCGGCACTTATAAAGTCGCCAGCTTCCAGTAATAGAACATCGCCTACTAAAACTTCTCTGGACGGAATCTCAATCCTCATTTTATTTCTAATGACTCTTGCAACAGGTGAAGCTAAGGATTTCAGGCCTTCAAGGGATTTTTCTGCCTTGAAGTGCTGCGCTGTTCCAAGGATTGAGTTTAAGATAGTAACTGCAAAAATAACAATTGCACTTTCATAGTCTCTTAAAAAAAGAGACACTATAGCTGCGGCTAAAAGAATTATAACTAAAAAATCCTTAAACTGGCTCAGAAAAATTCTTATAACTCCAGCTTTTTTACCTGTCTGAAGCTCATTGTAGCCATATTTCTCTCTAATCTTGTCAATATCTTTGTTCGAGATACCGTTAAGATTTGTATTCAGCTCTTTGAGAACTTCCTGAGCCGAGTAGTTGTAATAATTTTTCATGAGACTCCCCCTATTTTGATATATTTAAATTTATAGGTTTTACTAGCTTAAAATGACAAATAATATAAAATACGATATTTTTAATCTGTGCTCTTTATAGGAAATGTATTCGGAAATGGATAGCAAGTAAAAATAATTATAGATAAAAAGTAAGGCAATTACAATATGATTAAGAATATTTACCAGCGAATGAATAAACCAAACAAGTAATTTTCTATAATTATACAAGGGTTTAACTAATTCATTGCTGATTCTTAAGAAAAAATTAGTAAAAAAGAAATATAAATTCCATACCTATTCTGATATAATATCAAAAGGGTTTGTCGCTAAATTAAGGTTAGGGACGAATCATTTGCGGAGGTAAAAATGAATTACAAAAATAAAAAAAGAAACAGTTTGCTGCCTGCGGTAACGATATTCTTCACTCTGTTACTCTTAGCATTGACAGCTGTTTATTTGATGTTTAACGGAAATCTGCCCTGGCTGAATTCTGCAATGGAAACCACAACAGTAGGTTCATCTACAACAGCCATAAACGCAGAGGAGACAGCGAAAGCATCTGTACCCTCACAACAAGCAGAACATAGTCAGACACCCGCCGAAGAAACGGTTCAGGAGCCTGCAGAAAGTACAAATCCTGATGACTTGCTGGTACAGTGGAAAAATCCTCCTGGTCTTGTAACTAAAAAGGCTTTAAGTGACGGGTCCTGGCAGAAAACTTACAAAGATGGCGGGAAAATAACTTATTGGACTCTGGTCAACAACAAAACCGTGAAAGACTATAAGCCCCCGTATAATATAGCCTTCGGGTCACCTGATCTGTACTCTGAACTTGAAGGTGTTACAACTTTTAGGGGTAACAACTTCAGAACAGCTCCTTCATGGGGAAAGGCCGATGTAAAGGAAAAGAAGCTGGAAATTGTATGGACACATGAGATCGGAGCTGTTACAGGTGTGGGAAGTTTTTGGCCTGGAGCGGGCTGGACAGGTCAACCGCTGCTGGTACATTGGTCAGAAGATGTAAGAAAAGCTATGAACATAAATTCAGACCTGAAAACAAAGGATCTGGTGGAAGTAATTTATCCCGTTTTTGACGGTAATGTATATTTCCTTGACATGGAGACGGGACAGCCATCGAGACCAAAGATGAATATAGGCTTTACCGTAAAGGGGACCGGAATGGTAGACCCTAGAGGTTATCCGTTATTTTATACCGGACAGGGCTTAAATGAAATGAATGATAAAAAAGGTACCTTCAAATATAGAATTTTTAATCTAGTAAATCAGAAGGAGATTTATTCATTTCCGGGAAACGATCCTGTTGCATTCCGGAGCTGGGGGGCAAATGATTCCTCCGCTATACTGAACAGGTACACAGATACCCTGATAAATTGTGGTGAAAACGGTTTGATTTATAAAACCAAGCTTAACACCAAGTTTGACAGCAAGACTGGCGCGTTGTCAATACAGCCGACCGTAACAAAGTACCGTTATAAAAGCAGTTACAGTTCCGAACAGGGGATAGAGAATTCTCCAGCCTTTTACAGAAATCTGATGTACTTTGCAGATAACGGCGGAACTGTTCAATGCCTGGATATAAACACTATGCAGCCTGTGTGGATATATAAGTCAGGGGACGATACCGACAGTACAATAACACTGGAGGAAACTGATGACGGAGTTTTCCTGTATACTGCAAATGAAATAGATAAGCGCGGTAAGGCCGGTTCAAGAGCTGATTGCAACATTAGAAAGCTCAATGCCCTCACTGGAGAACTTGTATGGCAGAAGGATTATTCCTGCGTATATCAGTCATATATTAACGGCGGTGCGTTAGCAACACCTGTTGTTGGCAAGAATGATATAAGTGATATTGTTATTTTTAATATTGCATTAACCGGATCAACAAGTGACGGTACTCTGGTAGCATTGGACAAGAAAACCGGTAAGGAGGTCTGGAAAAGACATCTGGACGCATACAGCTGGAGTTCACCTGTAGACTTTATGTCTGAGGAGGGTAAAACCTATATGTTGTTATGTGATTTCAAGGGAGATATGCACCTTATTGATCCAAAAACCGGTGAAGACCTTGATAAAATATCCGTCGGCGGTAATGTTGAAGCCTCACCGTCGGTTTATAACAATATGGCTGTAGTGGGAACCTATGCAAAAAAAATTTACGGAGTAAAAATAAAATAAATTGCATTAAAAATAATGAGGAGTTTTGAGAAAGTTTATGAGAAGATACAGAAGAAGAGCAACAAACAGGCTAAAGAGAGTAATTACAATACTTGTCATGGCTTTGATAGCAACCAGCATCTGGATTGGGCTTAGCAAGCTGTTTGACCCCAGTGGGAATTCAATGGTTAAAACCTCTGCAAATACATCTGATACTGTAAGCAGTTCAGAAATTACCGGGGATACGTATGAAGATATTGAAGAGGAACCGGAGGAAGAACCTGTAGCCGACCCTATGCCTGTTGAAATAACTGACCCAGAGAAATTAAAAACCTCCTGGTCAGAAGAGTCTGATTTTGGTGGAAAGAAAGCCTATACCGACTTTACCATCAATAATTCCCTGGCTAACGGCTTAAATATGAAATCCTGGATATTCAGAAACAATACACCCTTAAAAGAGTTTACCGTAAAGAAGAAAAATAAAATTGACTTCGGCGCTAGTTCTGAATACTCTCAATTAGAAGGGGTAACAGCCTTTAGGGGAAATAACCACAGGGATAATGCCTCCTTTGGAACCAGAACAGTTACACAGAAAAAACTTGAAATTGTCTGGGAAAAAGAAGGTCTGGGTGGTATTGCGGCCCATAACAGCTATTGGCCCGGAACTGGATGGACAGGACAGCCGCTGCTAATTCACTGGCCTGAGGATGTCAGGAAACTAATGAACATAAACGCAGATATGAAGGCAAAGGACCTTGTTGAAGTAATTTACCCTGCTCTGGACGGTAATATATACTTTTTGGACCTTGAAACAGGTAAACCTACCAGAAATAAAATTCAGATAGGTTATCCCATAAAAGGTA
>JAEYNI010000360.1 GCA_023412635.1 Bacillota bacterium | reverse complement strand
GGGAATTAACTAAAAGCATAGGGGGCAGAAATGCCCCTTCGCTTTGTTTAAAAATGTTGACTCATGTACTTATTTACATAGAAAATTAAAACTGTTAAAATGTCTATAACGAAGGGATAATATATGTCCATGGTATACTTGAAGATACATTAGCCTTGTTAAAAAGGTCATAAGGTGAGAAATTTTTTCTTCAACTGACAATTTCTATTGATTAAATGCGTTATAACCGATACCATGAATCAGGTTATTTTTATTCGAATATACTGTATAAGGTGGAAGTAAACACATTTACATGATCTAAGGACAAAGCAGTCTAATATGTGTTTATAACAGTAAAAAGCTTAGTTAAGCTTTTATAAAGGAAGGAAATATGGGTAAATTACTCGATGATGCCAGATTAATAGCAGGTCGTGACCCTGCTGCAAAAAGTACCCTTGAAGTCATACTTCTTTACCCGGGCTTTCACGCACTGGTGTATCACAAGGTTGCGCATTGGTTTTATAAAAAGAAAAGATTTTTTATTGCCAGATTTATTTCACAGTTCGCGAGGCATTTTACAGGCATAGAGATCCATCCCGGAGCGAAAATAGGCAGAGGTCTTTTTATTGATCACGGCATGGGTGTTGTAATAGGTGAATCGGCTGAAATAGGTGACAATTGTACTATCTATCACGGAGTTACTCTTGGGGGAACCGGAAAAGATAAGGGGTCGAAACGTCATCCGACGGTTGGCAACAATGTTCTTATCGGTGCAGGAGCCAAGGTTTTGGGCCCGTTCAAAATCGGGGATAACTCAACAATTGGTGCAAATACCTTTGTGGCCTTTGAGGTTGAGCCTTATTCGACTGTAGTGGGAGTCAAGGGGAGAATAGTTAAGAAGGGTAACCAGAGAGTGACCAATCCGTCAGAATCACTTGACCAAATACATATGCCCGACCCGATTTCACAAGAATTCTGCAGGCTGGAAAGCAGGCTTCAGCATGTAGAACAGCAGTGCTGTAAAACAGGTGAAGATAGTTCTTGCAGAAAGAGAAAAACTGAAGACGACAGCACTAAAAATAGTCAATAGTTTTAGTTATGGTTATTGGAAGCACTTATTATAGAAAGTGTTGTTAGTATGTATAATTGGCAACAGGTATATAGTTAACAACAAGGATATAATTAATATAACAGGTATAGTTAATACACGTTACTTAAATAATACAATTAAGACAGTTTATGAAGCTATTGAAATTAACATAAAGACCGCGTGTCAGGCACGTGGATGGAGGGCAAGGATGAAGGTTTATAATACACTGACTAGAAAAAAAGAAGAATTTAAACCCCTTAATGATAAAGAGGTAAGGATTTATTCATGTGGTCCCACGGTATATAATTTTGCCCATATCGGAAATCTGAGAACCTATGTTTTTATGGATATGCTCAGAAGGGTGCTGGAATATAACGATTATAAGCTTAAGCACGTTATGAATATAACTGACGTAGGTCACCTGGTATCCGATGAGGATGAAGGTGAAGATAAAATGCTGAAGGGGGCCCGTGAACAGAAGAAGACTCCCTGGGAGATAGCTGAGTACTACACTGATGTGTTTATGAAAGACATTAAGGCACTGAACATTGAGGTACCTGAGATTATCTCAAAAGCCACAGAACATATTCCTGAAATGCTTGATTTCGTAAATGGTCTGGTAGACAAGGGGTATGGCTATGAAACAAGTGACGGAATTTATTTTGACATACAGAAATTCAGCGAATACGGTAAACTATCAAAGGCTAATCTCGACGAACAGCTGGCAGGGGCAAGAGTTGAAGTAAATGAAGAAAAACATCATCCTGCTGACTTTGCTATTTGGAAAAAGGCGCCAAAGGAGCACATAATGCAATGGTCGAGCCCCTGGGGAATGGGATATCCCGGCTGGCATATCGAGTGTTCTGCAATGGCGAGAAAATATTTGGGAGACGTTTTTGATATCCATACCGGCGGAGTTGATCATATTCCTGTACATCATGAGAATGAAATAGCTCAGTCGGAAGCTCTCCTGGGAAGACCTGCAGTCAATTATTGGATGCATGGTGAATTTATGATGGTCAATAATGGTAAAATGTCAAAGAGCCTGGGAAATACCTATACAATTTCAGACTTGAAAAACAAGGGCTTCGACCCTCTGGCCTTCAGATATATGTGTCTCAATGCTCACTATAGGAACAAATTGAACTTTACCTGGGAGGTTATGCAATCTGCACAGGTATCCTATGACAGATTTGTTGATGGGGCTCTGGCTCATAAAGACGGAAATGACAATGTAGATGTAGCAGTTATCAATGAATTCCGCAGTGATTTTGAAGATGCCGTTAATGATGATCTCAATATTCCAAAAGCTTTGGGAATAGCTTGGAATGCAGTGAGATACAGTAAAAAGTCTCAACAGATTTTTAATTTGATCAATGAAATGAATAAAATATTCGGGTTTGATTTGACCAAGAAGAAAATCGAGGATAATGGTCCTGAAATCAGCCCTGAGATTCAGAAGCTTGTAGCTGAAAGACAGCAGGCGAGAGCCGAGAAAAACTGGAAACGCTCTGATGAAATCAGAGATGAATTGAAGGCCATGGGTATTGTTATTGAGGATACCTCCACAGGACCGAAGGTGAAATTCATATAGTTCATATAGTAGGGTTACAACCCGGATAAACAAACAAGGGGACTTAATCAACGAGATACTTTCTATCGTTTGATAAGTCCTTCTTTTGTGCAACAACTAATGTAACTGATTAATTTACTGGTAACCAAGGGCTGTGATATACTATAAGTAAACTAAAATAAACAAAATAACTGAATTTAACTTAACTTTATGATAAGTATTAAATTTAATATTAAATGGAGTGAAACATATGATGAAACTTATTTCATGGAACGTAAACGGCCTAAGGGCATGTATGGATAAAGGGTTTATGGATTTTTTCAAGCAAACCGATGCAGATATTTTTTGTATTCAGGAA
>JAEYNI010000350.1 GCA_023412635.1 Bacillota bacterium | reverse complement strand
TGGCCGGAATTAGCTTTTTGAACTGCCTCTGCAGCCAAAATCCTAATGGTATTTATACATGCTGTGTCTAACTTACCCATTACTAGTCCTCCCAATAATCTATTTTTATATTGCATAGGATCAATAGAGCCAAAAACATCCAGAAGGATACAAATGGACAGCTATTGCCTTGTTATAACATTTATCATATAAATCCTGTATACCATAAACATTTATTCAACTGAAAAAGTAATTGCATTATTTATAGCCTGGTTTTCTGACTCCGGTTATAACTGTTATTTTAAAATTGTTTTTAAAAAGGTATTATAAAACTATAAACCACTAATATATTAACACAAAAGTAAAGAAAAAATAAATATAAAATAGTTACTTGTTACTAAAATATCTAATTATTCTAAAAAATATATAAAAACTTGTTTGAATTGATAGAAATTATACAAATCAGTTTTTGCAGGACTTGTACAATTTATTCCGGATAAGGGTAAGTGCTGTTTGTATGATGGGAAATTACCACTGAAAAATACTAAGGAAATAATAATTGATATAGCTTGATTAAAGAAATAATTGTATATAAGGAAAATAGGGAATATTTTTTGGTATAATAATTTAATAGGAATTTATATGGGTATCAAATTACTTAATAATTTATTTAACTGAGTTGAAATAAAAGTTTGAATAAAAGTTGGAATAAAGAATTTTGTATTTGAATCCCCTTGAAAGGACTTTCATAATGACAGAAAGAAATGTGAGGCATAGAGATAGTTGTGATACTGGCAGAAAGTGCTGTGGGTATTGCTGTACACAAATAAAAAAGTTTTCTGTAAAAATTGGAAAATCTGAGATTTTACATGATATCAACCTCCATTTACACTGCGGGGAACTCACTGCTCTGATAGGTCCGAATGGAGCAGGGAAAAGCACACTGCTAAAGGCAATATTGGGAGAGATAAAGCATGAGGGAACAATCGTATTCGCCGGATCAAGCGGAGAGAGTACAGTTAAGCCTGTGGTAGGGTATGTTCCACAACAGCTTGAGTTTGATACGGCTGCTCCTGTAAGTGTAAAAAATCTTTTTACAGCCTGCATGGGAAGGAAACCCGCATTTCAAAGCACTCCCCCCAAGGTTACCCAAAAAATATCAGAGTGTCTTTCGAGGGTTCAGGCGGAAGGGTTGATAGATAAAAGGCTTGGGGCTTTGTCCGGGGGCGAGCTTCAAAGAGTACTGCTCGCGTTGGCATTGGAGCCTGTTCCGCAGCTGCTGCTGATGGACGAGCCAGTCTCAGGGGTTGACAGAAAAGGTCTTGAGGTTTTTTATGAAATTGTTTCGCAGGTTCGAGAAAAGTATGATTTGACAATAATTCTTGTATCTCACGATCTTGACCTGGTAAAAAAACATGCCGACAGAGTGGTTCTGCTCAATAAAACGGTTATTTTAAACGGTTCGCCTGATGTAGTTTACAGTGACAAAAGACTTCATGAAACCTTTGGTCTGTCCGAGTTTATTAAGGATAGTGAATAGTTTAAGAGGAGTAGTTAAGGTAAATAGTTGTGGAAACTCGACTACGTTGGCTGCAATTAATAAAATTATATTATTAATAATAAAAACTGGCCAGGCCAGTCAATAATAAGAGGGGTAGTACTTTGAATCACATATACAGTTTTTTGAATGCAATTTTACCGTTTGAATGGCTAGGTTATGACTTTATGAAAAATGCCTTTTTGGCGGTATTGCTTATTACACCGATATTTGGTATTTTGGGGACCATAATTGTAAACAACAGAATGGCCTTTTTCTCAGATGCATTGGGTCACGGAGCTTTTACGGGGATAGCCATAGGAAGTGTCATAGGCTTTGTTCAGCCCATATGGTCAGCTGTAATATTTTCTATCGGGTTTTCGGTACTTATCACAATTATTAAAAATAAAACAAAGACCTCAACAGATACGGTTATCGGAGTGTTTTCCTCGGCTGCAATAGCCATTGGTCTCGTCCTCGTAACATCAGGGGGATATAGCTATAATTCCTATCTGGTCGGAGACTTACTTAGTATAAGCCCCGAAGAGGTGGGAGCACTTTTTGTCCTTGCACTAATAATTATAGTTTTATGGATTTTATTTTATAATAAGGTTTTATTGGTAAGCGTCAATATCTCACTTGCCAGAAGCCGTGGTATAAACACCCTTGGAATTGAACTTGCCTTTACTGCAATAATAGCAATAGCCGTTACCATTGTTATACAGTGGGTAGGTCTGCTTATCATAAACTCGTTGCTGGTGTTGCCTGCGGCAGCGGCTAGAAACGTATCCTCAAACGCGAGGCAGTATAATATTATGGCTATTTTGATTTCTTTTGTTTCCGGAATGATAGGATTAATTCTTTCCTACTACCTTAATACCGCTACAGGTGCTACAATAGTCATCATATCTGCGTTCATATACTTTATAACGCTGATTATGAGGAAGAGGTTTGCGTGATATAAGTGAAAAGTGAAGAGTGAATAGTTAAGGAAACCCGACTGCGTCGGCTGAAGGTAATACCTATATAACTATTCACTCTTCACTATTAATTCTTCACTTAATTAAAATCATCCCATAAACACAAGGATATCATTAATATCTTTAAGCTCCTCGAAGCTCACGTAACAGCCATTTATTCTTACGCCATTTACAACAATAAATCTGACTCCTTTTTCAACACCCGCTGTATTATCAACCTGAATATTAAGTGTTTTTCCCCGGAAATTCTTCTTCATTTTGAAGGCTTTCCAGTCAGCAGGTACACATGGATCTATATTTATACCTTCGTACTGTGGCTGAAGTCCCAGAATACCGTTGACAACTGAGACCATGACAGTAGAAGCTGTTCCTGTCAGCCAGTGAACATGGGAGCGCCCATGGTTTAAGGTATCGATACCCTCTGTTGCCTGACCGTGTACATATGGTTCCAGAACTCTGATATCTGCTTGGTCATTCATAGCTGCAGGATTGATTTCATTAAAATATTGATACGCCCTGTTGCCATTCCCCGCAATAGTTTCTGCAAGAATGAGCCAACCTTGGGGCTGAGAGAAGATTCCTGCATTCTCCTTGGTGCATTGATTAAACAGTACCATTCTTGCTACTGGGAGACCAAATTTTTTAAAGGCGGGATAAAAGAGCATCGCACCATAATTAGTGTTGAGCTTACTATATACCTTATTAAGAGCAAGCTTTGCCTTTTCACCCGCTGCTGCACCGCTTATAACTGCCCAGGTCTGAGGATTAAGCCAGATATTGGCCTCCTCGTTGTTCTTAGAACCAATAGTATATCCATTCTCTGTAAAGCCGCGGACATACTGGTCTCCTTCCCAGGCATACTGTTCAAAAGCTGAACCCAGTCTGGCCATATGCTTGTCCGCCCATTCTACATCGGGGAGTTTGTCCAGCCTGGAGGCAAAGTCCTTGAAGATGGAAAGAGCGTAGTACAGCTGGAAGGCAACAAACATGGACTCTCCTTTTGCTCCAAGTCTTAAGCAGTCATTCCAGTCGGCAAAGAGCCCCGCGGGGAACCCGTGACAGCCCTGTCTGTCCAGATTAAACTGGATTGCCTGTTTCAGATGGGTATAAACTGTAGCTTCACCCTTATCTGCATACGGAATAACTTCATCTATAAAACTCCATTCACCGCTCTCCTTAATATAGGTCATAACGGTTGGAAATAGCCACAATGCATCGTCTGCCCGGTAGAAGGATTGTCCGGTCTTTTTTGCATATTCCGATTCATCGGGAGTCGCTTCTGTACCGGGTACATGGTTGAATTTAACCAGGGGAAGGCCGCCACCGTTTGAAATCTGGGCAGAAAGCATCAGCCAAAGTCTTTCCCTGGCTAATTTACAATCCAGGTGAATTATGCCTTGAATATCCTGAACCGTATCACGGTAGCCTAAACCGTTCCTCAGGCCGCAGTACTGGAAGGAAGCTGCTCTGGACCACAGAAAGGTAATAAAACACTGATAAGCATTCCATACATTGACCATATTGTCGAATTTGTCATCAGGTGTAGAAACCTGTAGATTTTCAAGCCTTGAATGCCATAGAGACATCAATTCCTCAAGTTGTGCACCAGTAAGGTCTATATTACTTTTCATTGCTGCTTTATAACTATCTATGACACCTTTTGCAATAGTCTCATTTCCCGAACCCAAAAGAAAAAGCATTTCTTTTTCTTCACCGGGCTTTAAAGTAATATCAATTTGTAGAGCACCACAGGAATTGCCGTTATAAGCCGGAGTGTCTGAACATTTTCCGCTTTCGACTGCCTTCGGGTTACCGTAATTTCTATAGTTGCCAAGAAAAGCATCCCTTTCCCCGTCAAAGGCTGTTACCTCTGCGCCGACCACTCCGAAAAATCTACAACTTGGATCACCCATTACATCACAGCTGCCCTCAACGTCTGCAGTTGCTTCGCTTCCGTTTTCATTTATCACCTGAAGAACATGGTCTCCCTTAAAATACGTTTTACTTATAAATTGAGAGTACTGCAAATTGACGGTATCATTTTCGTAATGATCATGATTGGTAAACTCGACCATACCGTACACAGATAAATTTCTAGGAGAAGTCCCCGTATTTTTTACTTTAAACTTCCATACCTCATAGTACTTATCCAGAGGAACAAAATAGGTAGTATTTGTTTCGATTTCTCTGTACATAGATTTTATCTTTGTATATGCAGTACCATGACGGCATTCACTTCTATATGTACTTAACGGTTTACATACAGGCTGCCAGGAGCCTGACCAGTAGTCTCCGTCGGAATTATCCCGGATATATATGAATCTACCTGGCTGATCGTTGGATTTTGAGTTAAGCCTGAACCTGATAATTCTGCCCGAAGCTCCCGACTTTACGAAGCTATAACCGGTAGCATTATTGGATATAATGGCACCGTAATCTACCGAACCTAAATAATTGCACCAGGGAGCAGGAGTATCCGGGCTTGTAATAACATACTCCTTGTTCAAATCATCGAATTGACCATATTTCATTGGAAAAGCACCTCCGAGTTGTGAAACCGTGTTCACAAATAATAAAAAATAATTACGAAAATATATCTCCAGCTATGAAAGATGATATCACAACTATCTAGAAATCTCTACAATTTTTTGGAGGACTCGTTAATTGCATCTCAATAGTAATTAATATTTCCAACGGAAACAATAAATGTTAATATATAATTATATACTTCTTTCTCGAATTGCATTGCTGAAATTAGTTTTATTTCCCAGATTAAAATTAAATAATGTGTAAGGAGAGGTCGAAAATGAATGAAAATCAGGTTAAACAGCTAACTAACAAGGTAGTACTGACAATAAACTCTTTATTAAGCCTTTTTCTGGTGGTAGGATATTTTGTCGAGTATCTTAAGGGGAACCGATCACTGGAATATATTCTATTTTTTATTATGGCGGTAATTATACCGATAGCACTTGCTATCATTGTTTATCACAGAAATAAACAAACCGAAGTAATGAAATATATAACACTTACTGGCTACATGGTTATTTATACTATAGCACTCACCACCACAAACACTTCGTCAACATTTGTATACATATTTCCTATCATGCTGATGTATATATTGTATTTCAATCTAAGACTCACGGTATACAGTTATTCATATGTCTTTCTTATTAATACAGGCGTAATAGGTTATAAAATAATTACAGGTACTGTTGATAAAGCTTCATCAACGGAATTGACGATTCAGTTTGCTGCTGTTGTACTTTTTGGAATAGCCATTATCCTTTCAACAAAACTATCAAATCAATTTAGTTTTTCTAAAATTAACAGTATAAAAACTCAGCAGCAGAAACAGGATGAAATTATCACTAATATTCTGAAAGCTGCAGATATTATGGAGGCCAATGCAAAGGATCTGAGTAGCTTTATGGATAAATTTAATATGTCCATGAATCAGGTGAGCGGGGCAATTGACGAAATATCAAAGGGTGCTCAGGAGACCTCTGAAAATATGACACAGCAGGCAATTAATTCAGAAAAGATCAGTGAATTGATAGATGTCACTTCAAAACTGTCGCTGCAAATGGGTGAATTATCAAAGAATTCAGCAGATGACGTAAGTAAGGGCCTGGAGATAGTAAATGAACTGAATGAAAAAGCAGTAATTGTTAATGAGCAGAGCCAGAGAGTTGAGGAATTGATGCTGGAACTTAAGGAAAAAACAAGTGAGATACTTGGAATTACTTCAATAATTTCGGGTATCAGTGCCCAGACGAACCTTCTGTCCTTAAATGCTTCAATTGAGGCCGCCAGAGCAGGAGAAAGCGGCAAGGGCTTTGCTGTTGTAGCCGACGAAATAAGACAGCTGGCCGACCAGAGTAAACAGTCCTCCTCTAAGATTTCAACAATAATTAATGATTTAAATACGAAGGTTATTGAATGCTTTGATCAGATTGAAAGTACTAAAACTGCAAATATAGAGCAGAACGAAAATATCAGGAACACAAAGAAGGTATATAATAACATTAACAGCAATACCAATAAGCTGGTTGGTAATATTGAGGAAGTAAACTATAAAATAACTAATCTCGTGGAATCAAACAATCAGATAAAGGAAAGTATAAGCAGGATTGCAGCAGTAAGCCAGCAGACCGCTGCAAGCTCGGAGGAAGCTAATGCTATGGCCTGTGAGAATATGGCAGGAGCCGGTGAATTGATGATTAAAATAAAGGAGATGCTGGAGACAGCTGAGCAAATGAAGAAACATGCAGTGTAGTCTCAAGTAAGCTATTTTGCTACATAAAAGAACTAATAATAGCCCTTACTTTATTGTAAAGGGCTATTATTATAAACATGATTTATATGTAGAAGATTACGAAACTTATCCTTCAGCCAAGAGATATTTCATCAAGGTGCGCAGCTTTGGAACTGAAGCTCCTGGAAGATATTCGTGTCCAAAGTACCTGAATACTGCTATTTCCTTGGAGCAGGTAAGATGATTGTAGGCAGAAAATACAGTGGATGGAGGAGTAATATCATCTATAAGGCCAGAACTTATCCAGGTATGACATTTAATTCTGGGGGCCAGATTCATCACATCAAAGTATGATAGAGTTTTCTTAGCCTGAATTTCAATTTCAGGGGAAGGATTCTTTCTGAAGTAATCATTGAATTCATTGTAAGGCCCATTGGGGGTAATATCTATGGCACGCTCGAAGTTTGACAAATATGGAAAGTCAGCCACCGCTACTACAGGTATATTACTCAGTGCAGCCGCCGCCAGCGTCAGACCTCCGCCCTGGCTTCCTCCGTGAACACCTATCCTTTTGGGGTCAACATTCTCAATGGCGGCTAATACTTCCAGTGCGCGGACAGCATCCATATATACTGCTCTATAGTAATACTCCTTTGGGTTAAGGATACCCTTGGTCATCCAACCAGCAACCCATCCTGTTGAGGAGGTTACATTATCGCAGCTGTAGCCCTGCTGACCGCGGACAAGCATATGTAAAGTTGCATATCCGTGTAAAGCCCAATTAACGGTGTCACCTATACACCCATCCATTGCCCAGTTATAACCGTGATAGAGCACTAAGCCGGGGTGAGGACCCTCCCTGTCAGGAATGGCTAAGTAACCCTGTATATTTGAGTTATTAAAACTTAAGAAATTAATTGTAAAAACTTTAACACCTTTAACCGGATAATCAAAAGGGGTGAGTGTATACTCAACAGGTATTTTCGATAACTCATCAAGTGAATTACTCCAGAACTCGTCAAAGTCGGGTTGTTTTGTGAGCTCGGGCTTAAAGTTTTTTAACTGCTCAAGGGGCAGATCGTAAGGCTGAAGCATAATATTAATTCTCCTTATTTCTAGTTTTATGTTAATACAATTATACGCCTGACCTCTAAGCTGAACAAGAGCAAAAAGTGAATTAATAATTGTGGTTAATATTGCCAAGCAAGCCAAAATTCTATACTATGTTAGTATTAGGTTGCGTAGTAGGAGGGCTGGTATCGTGATCAAAAAAAGGGCTGTCGGTTTGATTTTAATTATACTTGTATCCATGGTGGCAGGAAGCTGTAGTAATTCAGGTAATACTGACAATACTGCACCAGGAATAAAAAGTACTATTTCCGACGGTGAAACAATGAATGTTTACGATGGTAAAAGATCCATTGACCAAAACATTTCAATGTTTCTACAGGAAATGACACTTGAAGAGAAGGTAGGGCAAATGCTTCAGGTTGAACAAAGAGAGATATCTGTAAAGGATACAAAGAAGTACTTTATTGGCTCAATTTTTGCAGCCGGGGGATCGGCTCCTGAAGAGAATACAATGGAAAAATGGGCTGAAATGACCCGGCAATTTAAAGCAGCTTCTCTGGAGACAAGACTGGGCATTCCTCTCTTGTTTGCTGTAGATGCTGTTCACGGAAATAACAATATGAAGGATACTATAATATTTCCGCATAATATAGGTCTCGGAGCCAGCGGGGATAGCGAACTTATTATGGATATTGCGGGGACGGTAGCTATGGAACTTAATGCTGCTGGAGTTGATTGGAATTTCTCACCCTGTATAGCCGTCAGCAATGATATACGATGGGGAAGAACCTATGAATGCTTCAGTGAAAATCCGGATCTTGTAAGTATAATGTCAATACCTTACATAACCACTTTGCAGACAAGTGGAATTATAGCCTGCGCAAAACACTATGTTGCTGACGGCGCAGTAAAATACGGTACAGGTGACAGCGGGTACCTAATGGATCAGGGGAATGCTGAAATAAATCAGAAGGATTTGAATGATTATTATCTTTCAGTTTATAAAGAAGCAGTTTCTTCCGGAGTAAAAAGTGTCATGGTATCCTACAGTAGCATTAACAGCGAAAAAAATCACAGTAATAAATTCCTTATTCAGGACCAGCTAAAAGAGGACATGGGCTTTAATGGCATAGTTATAAGCGATTTTCAGGGGATTCACCAACTAAGAGGAGACAGTCTTTACGACCAGGTAGTGCTGGCTGTTAATGCAGGTATCGATATCCTTATGGAAGGGTCTCAATGGAAAGAGTGCTATGACGCCATCATAGAAGCTGTCGGCAATAGTGACATACGGATGGAGCGGATAGATGATGCAGTCTCCAGAATACTTAGAGTTAAGATGGAGATGGGAAAATTTGATTCAATTCAAATGTATACCGGAGATTATAAACTCAGGAATTTTATTCACCAGCAGATAGCTGAGGAAGCTGTTGCGAAAACTTTAGTACTGCTTAAAAATAAAAACAACGTATTACCACTAGCCAATCAGAAAAATATTGCGGTAATAGGCCCTGCAGCCGATAATATCGGAATTCAGTGCGGAGGGTGGACAAAAACCTGGCAGGGCGGGCAGGATGATAAGAAAGGGCGATGGATGAATGGAACAACTATTTTGGATGGTTTTAAGGAAATAGCCGCAAAGAAAGGCATAAATATAATAACTGACGTATCAAAACTCAATAAGGCTGATGTAATTGTTGCAGTGCTGGGTGAATATCCATATGCAGAAGGTAAGGGAGATGACGACAGTTTAGATTTGTATGGCGGAACAGCTCTGACTGATAACGAATCAACTTTAAAAGCAGCATATGCGGCAAAAAAGCCAATAGTTGTGGTTTTGATATCAGGACGACCAAGAATAGTAACAAAGGAGCTGGACAAATGGGATGGTTTTATACAAGCATGGCTTCCGGGTACTGAAGGAGGAGTGATTGCCAAATCACTGTACGGAGATTATGAGTTTAATGCAAGACTGCCTGTTACATGGCCCAGAGAGATTGAACAGCTTCCAATTACAATTAACAATCAATCGGATGGGTATAATGCACTGTTTCCTTATGGATATGGACTGAATATTAAAAACTAACTTTTCCACATCGTTTCCAAGCATGTAAATCAGGTTATTCACAGACTTATACACATTATCCACAGAACAATGTGGGATAGTTAATCACATTAACATAATAACTAAACTATTGATTTTACAGTATGTTCAGATATTTATACAAGCACTTCGCGAAGATATTTCACATATCCACACGTACAAAAATCAACAGTTATCCAAAAGTTATCAACAAAAAAGCGGGAGTTTTACTCCCGCTTTTTTGTTTGTCCATTGAACTTTAATTTTATAGGTCATCATCATCATCTAAATCTTCTTCATCATCAAGTACTTCGTTTTCTTTGTTGATTTTCTTCTCAGTATCATCAAGTCTCTCGAGATATTCATCAATAAGGTCCACGGCTTCAGATTTACTCATAGACTCAAAATTAACTTCGCTAATATCTTCTCCCAATTGCTCAGCAAGTTCTTTGATATACTCGATTTGCTGAACGGTTGCTAATTCAACCATAGATTTAATATGCTGATCGCATTTTTTGTTTGTACAGCTGCTGTTAATCTTTAATGAACCACACTTGTTACAAAATTCCATAAACTATCACCCCGCAATAATTAACTATAGCATATTATTAGATAATCGGGTCAAAAGTACCCTTGTCAAAAGGTCATTCCAAGACCAGTCACATAAAATTATTGATATTTATATATTATAATACGTGCTATTGATTTCAATGTAAATATATAATTTCTTTTTTTAATAACAACTATCACAATATTATGCATTCAAGCTATAAAATACAAGGGTTTTATAAAATTTCCCTACTTCTTTTGAACAGTTCTGAGCAATACGTCTCCTGCTGATTTAAATATAACAAGAAATACTATAGAATTAAGGGCAGCCTTTATAAAATTAAATGGGAGAATTGCCGGAATCATAAGTTTTATAACAGCGTCAAGAGTCATTCCGTAAAAAAACGGATCAAGAGCTAAATTTAAGATTCCCATAACAACAGTCATGGCTATACTTCCGATAACACATCCGAGGATAGCTCTTTTAAAGGTCTTCTTTTTCGAATAAATTAAGGCTGAAATACCAACCAGTGAAGATGTAGCCAGAATGTGCATAATACATCCGAAAATTCCGTCTTGTGCAACAGTCAGTGCCTGGACAACAGAAGTGATTACGGTCAATACAACACCGGCTATAGGACCGAATACAAATCCGCCTATCAAAATCGGAACATCTCCGGGTTCATAAACTAGAAACGGTGCTAACGGCCAAGGAAATCTCAGTGGGGACACTACTAAAATAATAGATATTGCCATCAAAATCCCCATTGTTGTAATTTGCTTGATTTTACTACTGGTCATACAAAAATACCCCCTTATTTTGATTAAGTACAATCACAGGAGCAGAAGAACAAGGGTTGCCAAGCCAGTTGAATAAAAATGCTCTGTGATTAAATAATCCACAGAGCGTTACTCAGCATAAAAAAGCTAATTCTTCTTCCATCCAGACTGTACTGTCGGCCATGGGATCTCACCATGTCAGCTTTCGCTCGCGGGCTCATGCATTTGCTGCATATTACCGCCGGTAGGGACTTGCACCCTGCCCTGAAGATACAATTTTAATTTGGTAATTACTATTAATACTATAGAAATAACAAATTATTTCCATAGGTTCTAAGAAATTATATCACTGTAAATAATAAAGCGTCAAGAGATTTACCATTTAAATGCTGTTTAATAGCAGAGAAATTCAACGATTGAAAACAATATAACAATTTTCTTATATTTTGGGGCAATAATATGCAGAAGCCTGTTAAAAAAAATATTACTGTGTTAGAATTGGAAATAGATGCAAGATAAAATTAAGTACTTTGGAGGAGTTATGAAGGTTAGAAAAGCGATAATACCGGCTGCTGGTCTTGGGACGAGATTTCTGCCTGCAACAAAAGCAACACCTAAAGAAATGATTCCAATTGTGGACAAGCCAACGATACAATATATAGTTGAGGAAGCTGCTGCGGCGGGAATTGAAGATATACTGATAATATCGGGCAGAAACAAAAGAGCGATTGAAGACCATTTTGACAAATCTTACGAATTGGAAGAAGAGTTACACCGAAAGGGCAAACAGGAACTTTTAAGCTGCGTTGAAGAGATCTCTAATATAGCGAATATTCACTACATAAGGCAAAAGGAAGCAAAGGGGCTGGGACATGCGATTTACTGTGCAAAATCCTTTATAGGAGATGAACCTTTTGCAGTGCTGCTGGGAGATGATATTGTCGATTCCAAAACACCATGTATCAAGCAATTGATGGATGTGTACAACGAGTACAGAACAACAATTCTCGGAGTTCAGAAGGTTCCTCTGCCGGATGTGTCCAAATATGGAATTGTGGCATGTAACCAAATTGACGAAAGAGTCTACAAAGTAAAGGGGCTGGTTGAAAAGCCCGATGTAGATCAGTCGCCTTCAAATATCGCAATATTGGGAAGATATATAATTTCTCCAAGGATATTTGAATTTCTCGAGAAGGCAACTCCGGGTAAGGGCGGTGAAATCTGGCTGACAGATGCATTACAACAGCTAATGGAGTGTGAGGCAATGTATGCTTTTGATTTTGAAGGAGACAGATTTGACGTAGGCGATAGAATAGGCTTCCTTAAGGCTACTGTAGAATTTGCCTTAAAAAGAGATGATTTGAGTACAGATTTTACAACTTTCCTGAAGGACAGGATTGAGAAATTGCCTTAATATATTTAACTCCTAACTCATAAATCTTCACTTTTAGTATTTTCACTATGAGATAGTATTCACTAACAAAAAATGGATTATAAGCTTTTATACGCTTACAATCCATTTTTTTGTCTAGACAACCACCAGCTGGCGGCACTTGACTATTTCTTTGGTTAATATTAATTTACTGCTTTAAACTGGTATGTAATAGTATTTCCCTTTACTTGTACCGAAACATACTTGGCTGCTGACTTGTTTTTATCGCTGAAACCGGCTGCATCAAAGCCCGCTGTAGTTATATATTTGACTCCTCTATCCATATAGCTTGAGTTAGTTGAGCCCTTATAGAAAACCCAGACATTTTTATCCGGATTCTGCTTTTTATAATCTACCAACATATCCTTCAATACCTTTCCTTCCTTTGGGTCATCAAAGGTCGATGGATTTTGGGCCAGGAAAATAAACAAGTTGTTTCCTGTAAAGGTACTAAGCTGCTTTTTGAACCAGAACCACTCATTATAGTTAGTTGCCCTGAGTCCGCCCTTTGTTGTCTGAAGCTGAATGAGTCTATTACCGTTTTTATCAATAGCTTTATAACTTGAGGTTGTCGAAAGCATTGGTACTTTCAGTGATTGCCATAAACTATCGTGAGTTCCCACCAGTACCGAAGCCTGCATACTCTTGTTAATTTTTGAAGCCAGAGAGCTTAACAGACTAAGTTGAGTTTTATTCTTATCCTTGTCATAGGCAGCTGATTGACCAAAAACAGAAAAACTTAAGGAGTCGGAACCCGATACTGAACGTTCCTTATAGGCATCATCCTTGGGAACAGTATTTACAGCAGATTTGGATGCTGCGACTTCAGGATACCCGGAATAAACCATTGTGAGGTTATCAAAGTACAGGGTACCGGAGGCCTTCTTCTTGGAAGTTTGCACAGCATAAATCTTTGATACCTTGGTGGGGTTAGGAATATCCTCAAGAGACACCTCAAGATATTTCCAGCCTGTCCAGTTTACATCTTTGGTAAAGTACTTATAGTAAGTATTTCCTTTTTTATCGTGTATCATAGCACCTATCCACAGAGGCTTTTTTGAACCGCTGTAAACCCAGACGCCGAGTTTGGCAGTTGTACTATCCAGAGCTTTACCCCCGCCAGGAAGGTTAATGTAAGCAGCCCTGTTCTGTTCAAGACCCTTTGTAAAGTCATAGGTCAGCTTTCCGGAATAAGGACCGGATTTGTAAACATTAGATGCCGCGTCGTACTTCGCGGTTACAGTTTTAGCTGATAAATCCACAGACATAACAGCTTTACTATTAAAATCTTCAATTATCTTTTTAACTCCCGGCTGACTTATTGATACAGGGCAGAAAACCGATGCTCCGCTGAAGGATGCCGATACATATCCTGTACCAGAGTTTCCGGCTGTAAAAACATTGGAGGAAATGGTTCCAACCTTGTTCAGAACTCCCCATTTTACATGTGAAGGGTGTATACTGGCACTAAAGCCGTTTTTATCCCAACCGCGGACAGCAAAAGTTGTAGTTGCTTCTGGAGCAGTGTTCAGGGTATCAACATTCAAACTTAATTTTACAGGAGCACTCAATACAGTAATAGGGCAGGTGCCAATTACCGAATCTCCTATTTGTGCGGTTATAACTGCCTCTCCGGCAGTAGTTGGAGTAAAGACATTACCTTCGAAGGTACCTTTAACACCTGAAACAGACCACTGAATATCCTCGCTGTTTATCTCAACCGGGTTCAGATATTGGTCAACACCAGTTGCAGTAAAGGCTCTGGAAGTGTTTACGAATACATAATCTTCATAAGCACTTACAAGCAGTGAAGCAGCCGGCCCTTTTTGACCGACAGAGAATACCCCCAGAGATGCGGAAACACCTCTCTCAAAGCCATCAGCAGGTGTATTTACAGTTGAAATACCGGTATCACCTTGCTGCCTTGCTACCAGGGTAGTTGAACCGCCGCCGTCATAGTTAATTGCGTTGGCACAGCCAAGCTCTTTCATATATTCGGCCATTTCAGCCTGGGTTAATCCGATGCTGACTCCAGGTTGTCGGCCGTCAACAGTTGCAATTATAAGAGTCTTTCCATCGGCGGTGACACCTGCGGCGGTTCTGGGCTGTCTGGAATTACCTGCAGCCTGATGAGTAAAGTTTGTAAGCACCTTACCATCCTTAACCAGAATTGTACCTCCGGTCAAGGCCATGGTTAAATTATTAGTATCAATATTTGTTGTTACCTCGTAAGTAACCGGATCTCCGACTTTAAATGTGTTTTCCAGATAGGTATCCTGACCCATTGTAGCAAGAACAACGAATCCGTTTTTAGGAATGGCTACTGAGGGTTTATTTTTACTAAACTCTTTTACAACGCCATCTTCAACAACCATTTCAAGCCAGTTGGGATAGGTTTTTGTCACACCGGGAGTATTACTGCCCCACTTGGAATCAACTATGTACATGTTCATATTGTAAAAGCCGTTATACCTGTTATATGCTGCAATTGGCTTCCTATCGCCGGTTGGAGTAATCAGTTCCACCTTTACATTCAAATAGGAAAGAATTGGATTATTTGAATTATCGAGGGCTAATGTAGCCATGTCGTCATTATTACGGCTAGCGGCAATATCAAACTGTCCGTTTGACATAATCGGGCCATAGGTTGCTCCGGTATCCATATCAAAAAAGCTTCCGTTAACTGCTGCTAAAGCACCATTTGTTTTAGCAAGAGTTTTAACCGGAGACATGGAGGTGAGTCCTGATTTATTAACGATGCTGTCTACTTTAACGTTTTCATTTGTAAGGTCGACACGCAGTACGTTAGTACGAAGCCAGCCGTTTGTGGTGAAGCGGTCGTACTTTTCCAGAACTACTCCCGAAGTAATATTTTGTTTTTCTACAGTCTGGTTTATTAGCAGTGGCATGGCTAAAACATTGGTACTGAAGGAAACAAGTAATAATGCCAGCACTATAGTGAATGCCAGACCTTTTCTTATGTATTGTTTAAGCATTATGTTCTCCATTTCTTATTTTCTTTTGAACTTTAGTAACATTTCTCCTTTACATTGGATTTGTTGTTCAATACTACTCATGCCAGCCGTCAATTTCTGCACGCTTAATTGCACCAAAAAGATTACTCTTTATATCTCTGTTTTCTTTTTGAAGCTGATAGATTAAGTCTTTGACGTACTGACGCTTGGTTTTTCCATCGATATGACACGGACTTTTTACTATTGGAAATTCTCCTGATTTGGCAACAGCTTTAATTTGCTTCTCTTCTGTATAGATAAGTGGTCGAATAAGATACAGATCTTTTCTGTCCAGATATGTAACCGGAGAAAATGTATGAAGGTTGCCTTCAAAAAAGGTA